>CAKVJS010000143.1 GCA_934754755.1 uncultured Erysipelotrichales bacterium | reverse complement strand
GCTGCCCATGCCAGTCGGGTATTATTTATTAAAGATGGTCAATTATTTCATCAAATTTATCGTGGAGAACAAACCAATGAACAAATGTTTCAAAATATTTCTGAAACGTTAACTGTCCTTGCTACAGGGGGTAAATAAATGAATCAATTTTTTTATCCACGGTTAGCATTAACCAATATGAAGAAGCATCGTAAAACCTATATTCCGTATTTACTAGCTTCTATTATAACCATATCCATGTTCTATACCCTCACAGCTCTAAGTGACAATACAGTCCTTTTTAAAAAATATGGTGACAGTGGTGAATCAATGATGCATATTCTCAAGCTGAGCGTTTATATCATTGCGATCTTCTCCTGTATCTTTATCTTTTATTCTAATAGTTTTTTAACCAAGAAACGAAAGAAAGAAATTGGCTTATACAATATCTTAGGTATGGAAAAAAGACATATTATGTGTATGTTACTATTTGAAACTATCTATACAATTACTATAATTATTATTTGTGGTTTACTGCTTGGCATTATCTTTGGTAAGATCTTATTTTTATTACTTTTTAAAATTACTCTTTCCATGCAACAGGATCTTCCATTTCCTATTTCCGCACCTGCTATTCGTCAAACAATCCTTATTTTCATACCGCTATTCTTAGCTACCTTACTCAGCAATATATGGAATATTCATTTTGCCAATCCGATTACCTTATTACAAGGTAGTAATGTAGGTGAAAAGGAGCCAAAAACCAAATGGTCACTAGTAATCATCAGTATTATTTCTTTAGGGTCTGCGTATTATATTGCACAAACATTTAATAAGCCGGCAGACGCCCTTACTAACTCCTTCTATACTATAGTCTTAATCATTATTGGTACGTATGCTTTATTTATTAGTGTAAGTATCGCAATACTAAAATTTTTAAAGAAAAGAGAGCGATTCTATTATCAAACTAATCACTTTACGATTGTTTCAGGCATGATTTATCGCATGAAACAAAATGCGGTGGGACTCGCTAATATATGTGTATTAAGTACTTGTGTTATTATTATGTCAGCATCTACCTTCTCCTTGTATTTCGGTGTTAATGATCGTATTTCACGCGAGTTTCCCTATAAAGATTTTATCAATACTTCCATGCGCAATAACGAACACGATATATCTGAGTCGAAACAAACAATTCGACAATATCTTTCTAAACATCATATTCCTATACAAGATGAAACGCAATATCACACATATCGGATACGTGCGAATGTTACTCACAATGCAATAATAACAAGTCCCTCGATAAATGAGCATAAAGGTATTAAAAAAATCAATATTCTGTTATTAGAGGAATATAATAGGATTCATGGCTCTCATGTAACCTTGCAGCCCCATGAAATACTTTGGCTAAATCATCCTACTGCATTGGGCAAAAAGGCCGACTTGACTATTAACAAGGAACTATTTTCAATTAAAGATAAGGTATTCTCTGATAAATATGCAATAGAAAAAGACGATTATAATATTGTTGTAGCAGATGAAGCAATTATGAAGCACATCTTTACCCTATATGAAACTGGAACAAGTGATCAACCTCCAGAATATATCTATGCTTTTAATACTAGTGAATCGATGCCGGATATGCATAATATAGTTAAAAATTTAAATCATCGGTTAATTACGCATAATGCATCCTTTGTAGAACAGCGTGATTTTAGAAAAGGAGAGTACCTATTGCTTTATGGTGGTTTCGTATTTATTGGTATCTTTTTAGCCATAGAATTTTTACTTGCGACTGCCCTAATTATATATTACAAACAAATATCAGAAGGCTATGATGATAAAGAAAAATATGAAATTATGCAGAAGGTTGGTATGAGTACTAAGGAAATTAAGAAAAGTATTCAATTCCAAGTATTGTCTGTCTTCTTTCTACCAATTGTTGTTGCCATCATGCATTTTTCATCTATCTTTAAAATTATAACAACCCTTTTATATGAGTTGGGAATAAATGATGTATCCTTATTTCTAACTTGTAGCGCAGCAACAATAGCGATATTTCTAGTCTTTTATTCCATTGTCTATTTTGCAACATCAAAAGTATATTACAAAATTATTAAATAATTAGCAATGTTATCACCATGTATCATCAGCACTTGATTCCTAGGAGGGATATTATGAATCGATTTTTTTATCCACGCTTAGCATTAAGCAATATAATCAAACATAGGAAAACATATATTCCCTATTTATTATCTTCCACTATTATTATAGCCCTATTTTATACCATTACAGCCTTACGCTTTAATAAAGATTTGATTGCGAAATCTCAGGATGGAGAAATCATGATTGAAACCCTTAAATATAGTGTCTATCTTGTTGCCATCTTCTCCTGTATCTTTATTTTATATACGAATACTTTTTTAACCAAACGAAGGAGAAAAGAAATAGGATTATATAATATTCTAGGTATGGAAAAAAAACATATTATGCATATGTTATTGTTTGAAAATATCTATACAATTATCATTAGTATTATAGGTGGATTAGTATTTGGCTTTATCTTTGGTAAGATCTTATTTTTATTGCTTCTGAAAATTACCTCTTTTATTGATCAAAATATTCAATTTCCCATTTCTATGCAAGCAATTTACCTGACAATTCTGATCTTTACCCCTCTATTTTTAGTAACCTTACTTAGCAATATATGGCAAATCCATTTTTCTAATCCCATAACTCTATTACAAGGTGGTAGGAGTGGAGAAAAAGAGCCCAAAAGTAAATGGCTACTTGCAATCATTGGTATTGGTTGCATCGTCTCTTCCTATTATCTAGCTGTAGCTTATGGTCAACCCCTACATGCCTTTAAGTCTTCCTTCTATGCATTGCTCTTAGCAATTATTGGTACGTATGCCTTATTCATCAGTATCAGCATTGTCATATTAAAAGTTCTAAAACGAAGAAAGCGATTCTATTATCAAACAAATCACTTTACAGTCGTATCCGGAATGATTTACAGGATGAAGCAAAATGCCATAGGACTCGCCAATATATGTGTTTTAAGCACATGTGTTATCATTATGTTAACGATTACCTCATCTTTATACTTTGGAATTGATGATTTTGTCTCCCTCCAGTTTCCCTATAAGAATTTTTATCTTTTAGATAGTCATGGAAGCCAAGAAGGTATGGATCAGATTAAACAAATCACCGATCAATACCTATCTAAAAATCATATACAAATAAAAAACGCAACACAATACCATGTATATTGGTTTCCAGCGAAGCTAACCAATAATGTAATGACTACTAAACGTGAATATAATGATGATCCCAATGCATTCAAAACACTTAATATAGTCTCATTAGAGGAATATAATCAGTTACATGATCGCCATGTAATTTTGCAACCAAATGAAATCCTATGGGTGAATCAGCCTAGTGTCTTACAGCAAAAAAAGAAACTTATTTATAATAATGAACCATTTACTATTAAAGAATATGTTGCCTCCGATAAATACGCAGTAGGTGCAGAAGATTACACTATTGTAGCAAACAGCCAAGCCATGGAACATTTCTACACATCCTTTCAAACAGTAGACTATGAACATAACCCCTCTTATATATATTCCTTTAATATAAAACAAAAAGGTAATATGGGCAGTATTGTTCAAAACCTAACAAATACAATGATGCAAAGAAAC
Source organism: uncultured Erysipelotrichales bacterium (assembly GCA_934754755.1). Lineage (GTDB taxonomy): Bacteria > Bacillota_I > Bacilli_A > Erysipelotrichales > Coprobacillaceae > CAKVJS01. The sequence goes on along the minus strand of CAKVJS010000143.1, from coordinate 5 downwards.
CAAAT
>CAKVJS010000142.1 GCA_934754755.1 uncultured Erysipelotrichales bacterium | reverse complement strand
GAAGAAATGATGGATCTAGTTAAACAGTTTTCCTTAGAGAAAGATATTAAAAAGAAATATAAAACTTATTCCTTAGGAATGCAACAAAAGATGCGAATTATCCAAGCGTTGTTTGATAAACCCAAATTTTTGATATTAGATGAACCATTCGATGCCTTAGATAAAGAAGCTAAAGTAATTGCGAAACAAATGATTGATACTTTCTTACAAGGTGAACCAGAACGTATGTTAATTTTTACTAGTCATGAAGAACACGATAATACGTATGCAGATGAAATTTATGAAATTGAAAATAAGGATATTTTGTATAGATATTGTTAAGATAATAACGGGGAATAAATAAATGGTAGGTCTATGATATGGCCTATTTTTTATTTTAAGACATAAGATAATACATTACGTATCTAGTTACATTTGAAGATACCTATAATTTGTGATATAGTAGGGTGGAATTGAAATAAAGGGGAGCATATTATGAATTATTTTTATAAATTAGTTGCAGCATTTATACTAGGATTAGTATTTGTTGTCTTGGCTATGCCTAAAGTTATTCCCTTTCTACATAAAATGAAATTTGGTCAAGTAGAAAGAGAAGAGGGTCCACAATCACATAAAACAAAAGGTGGTACACCAACTATGGGGGGCATCGTCTTTATTTTATCGGCTATTCTAACGACCGTTATTATGAATCATAGAAATGTCGTATCACCCTTATTATGGTTGCCTTCACTTATGTTAGTTGGCTATGGTGCGATTGGACTAATTGATGATGCGATCATTATTATTCGTAAGCACAACGAAGGGTTGCCAGCTTGGTTAAAATATTTAATGCAATCTTTACTTGCGATACTATTTTATATTTTAGCGAAGAAATACATACCCGGGTTTACCTCGGAAGTTATGATCCCATTAGTACATACAAAAGTTGATTTGGGTTGGTTATATCCAGTACTTATCTATTTTATGTTTACCGCTACTACCAATGGTGTGAACTTATCCGATGGATTGGATGGGTTAGCTACTGGTTTAGGAAGCATTGCGATTGCACCTTTTGTTATTATTGCGATTATGACGAAGGATTATGTTGTTGCAAGTTATGGAATGGCAATGATTGGCGCTCTTTTAGGATTCATGTTATTTAACTATAATCCGGCTAGTATTTTTATGGGAGATGTAGGATCGCTTGGACTCGGTGCTTTTCTTTCTACCCTTGCGATACTAACGAAGCAAGAAATACTTTTAGTTTTAATTGGTGGAGTTTTTGTAATGGAAGCTTTATCCGTTATTATCCAAGTCGTATCTTTTAAAACAAGAGGGAAACGAGTATTTAAGATGGCACCCATTCACCATCACTTTGAAATGTTAGGATGGAGTGAACCGCAAGTAGTATTATCTTTCTGGTTTATGGGTTTTATTTGTGGTATTTTAGGTATCGTATTAGGAGTGTTATAGGATGCTATCCAATAAAAAGGTTCTTGTTTTAGGACTCGCAAAAAGTGGTAGTGCGGCCGTTCGATTGCTTATGAAACTGCATGCTTCTATAACCATTAATATCGATCAGCCAATCGAAACAATTGAAGAGTGTGCTACTTACAAGCAATATGGTATCGAAATAATCGCTGGGGGACATCCACTGGAATTGTTTGAACAGGACTTCGATTTTGTTATTAAAAATCCGGGGATACCATATCATAAGCCTTTTATTTTACGATTACAGCAAAGAAATATTCCCATCTATACAGAAATAGAATTCGGATACCAAGTAGCCAAAAAACAAAAGTATATTGCCGTAACAGGAACAAATGGCAAGACTACAACCGTATCACTCGTATATTCCATTTTACAAGCACAATATTCCACTGTACACTTAGCTGGTAATATTGGTCGACCACTTTGTGATGTTATTTTAGAGGCAAATTTATTGGAAGAACAAGATCATTATATTATTTTAGAAATGAGTAACTTTCAGTTATTGCATATTGATACATTTACGCCAATGGTTTCTACCATTACCAATTTGTCTCCTGATCATTTGGATTATATGGAAAGTTTAGATGCGTATTATGCTTCTAAAATGCGTATCTATAAAAATCAAACAACGACTCCCTTTGTTTGTAATCTAGATGATGCAACGATGCAAAATTATATACAAAAATACCCTCTGGATTGTCCGGTTATTACCTTTTCCATGAAACAAAAGGCAGATTGTTATATAGGAAAAGACCATATTATATATCAGGAGGAAGAAATAATAGGATTGCAGGATATTGTCGTGATCGGTGATCATAACTTGCAAAATATAATGATAGCTATTTGTATTGCCAAAGCATGCCATGTACCTACGCGGATTATAAACCAACAAATTTGTTGCTTTACGGGTGTGGAACATCGTTTAGAGTTTGTTGGGGATATGTCTGGTGTGCGCATTTATAATGATTCCAAAGCTACAAATGTAGAGGCAACGTGCACTGCTTTGGCAGCCTTTAGACAGCCAGTCATACTGCTTTTAGGGGGGTATGATAAAGGGCTAGATATAACTGCCATTAAGCAATATCGAGATATTATTAAGTACATCATTACCTTTGGACAAGCAGGATCGAGATTTTTAAAGGATCTACAATTGGATCAAAGCATGTATGTTACGGATCTTAAAACAGCAACTATAAAAGCATTGGACTTAGCTGCGGTAGGAGATGCCATTGTCTTATCACCAGCTACTAGTTCCTATGATGCCTTTACCAATTATGAAGAGCGTGGTAAAGCCTTTAAAGAATATGTACAAATGTATATAAAGAAAAATAGATAGAAGTAATGTTGGACTTTTCCTCATTACTTTTTATTTATTTCATATACTGAAGGGGGAGGTACATATGAAAGACAAAAAAATTATATCGATGGTATTACTTATCGTCTGTATTGGTCTCCTAATGGTGTATAGTGCTTCTAATATTTGGGCGCAATATAAATTTAATGATTCCTGGTATTATACAAAAAGACAAGTTTTATTTGCGATTATAGGAATCGTTGGTATGTTTGTTGTTTCCAATATTGATTATCATGTGTATCAAAAACACGCTAAAAAACTACTGTGGGGCTCTATATTCCTTTTAGTTCTAGTATTAATTCCTGGTATTGGAACGATTCGAGGCGGATCGCAAAGTTGGTTTAATTTAGGCATTATTTCTTTGCAACCATCCGAACTATTTAAAATGGCAATGATTATTTATACTGCTAACTATATTAGTAACTCCTATCATAAAATGAAGTTTCTAAAAAATTCTTGGCCGATCTTTTTTGTGCTAGGATTAGGGTTTGGTCTAATTATGTTACAACCTGATTTTGGTAGTGCTGTGGTTATGGCCTGTGCTATTATTGTAATGTTAATTGTTAGTCCTTTTCCCTTTCGCTACTTTATTATTTTAGGCGTATTTGGTGTGTTAGGTATAGTTGGGATGATTCTTTCAGCACCGTATCGATTAGCCCGCATAACCGCCTATTTGGATCCGTTTGCGGATCCGCTAGGAAGCGGGTTCCAGATGATTCAATCTTTATATGCGATAGGACCAGGGGGATTAGTAGGCGCTGGATTTAACAATAGTATTCAGAAACATTTCTATTTACCAGAACCGCAAACGGATTTTATTTTTGCTATTTTCTGTGAAGAATTTGGTTTTATCGGAGGCAGTATACTAATTC
>CAKVJS010000141.1 GCA_934754755.1 uncultured Erysipelotrichales bacterium | reverse complement strand
ATAAGCAAGATCGAATTCTTAGCGGTAAATTAGCTCCTGCACAAAGTCGAAACAAGAAAAAAAATGAACTGTATTTAGTCGAAGGAGATTCTGCCGGTGGCAGTGCAAAACAAGGTCGCGACCGTAAATATCAGGCAATATTACCATTGCGCGGTAAAGTACTAAATACCGAACGCGCCAATATCATTGATATTATGAAAAACGAAGAAATTGCGACGATGATCCATACGATTGGTGCCGGTGTTGGTGGTGATTTTAAGGTGGAAGACAGCCACTATGATAAGGTCATTATTATGACTGATGCCGATACCGATGGGGCACATATACAAGTTCTATTACTTACCTTTTTTTATCGCTATATGCGAGACTTAATAACAGCTGGTAAGGTTTATATTGCACTTCCACCACTGTATAAAATATCCAAAAAAGTAGGAAAGAAAGAACAAATCCTCTATGCATGGGAAGAAGAGGAACTCCTAGCAGCGAAGAAAACGATTGGAAAGGGATACTATATCCAGCGATATAAAGGATTAGGGGAAATGAATGCAAGCCAGCTTTGGGAAACAACCATGAATCCCGAGTCTCGTACCTTAATTCAAGTTTCTATTGAAGAAGCCGCCACGGTTGAAAAGCATGTCTCCACGTTAATGGGGGATAAGGCTGAGCCAAGACGGCATTGGATTGAAGAAAATGTACAATTCTCTTTAGAAGATACATATGGAGGTAATGACCAATGAGCGATCGAAAAATTATCATGTCACTCGATAGTATCATGGGTGATCGATATGCGAAATACGCGAAATATATTATTCAAGATCGCGCTCTTCCCGATGTTCGCGATGGGTTAAAACCAGTACAACGTCGTATTTTATATTCGATGTTTAAAGAAAATAACATCTATACGAAGGCGTACCGAAAATCGGCGAAAACCGTGGGAAACGTGATTGGGAACTATCACCCCCATGGTGATAGTTCGGTATATGAAGCGATGGTCCGCCTTTCGCAAGATTGGAAAATACGGGCTCCTTTAATTGATATGCAAGGAAATAACGGTTCAATTGATAATGATCCAGCAGCGGCGATGCGTTATACCGAGGCTAGATTATCGGCTATTGCCGCGGAACTACTAGCCGATATTAATAAAGACACGGTACAAATGTCATTGAACTTTGATGATACCGAGTATGAACCAACCGTTTTGCCAGCTGGTTATCCCAATTTATTGGTCAATGGAGCGACCGGTATTTCCTCTGGATATGCCACAGATATTCCTCCACACAATTTAGAAGAGGTGATTGATGCAACCATCCATCGAATTCAACATCCCGATTGTACAATTACGGATATTATGCAATATATTCATGGACCAGACTTTCCAACCGGAGCTATTGTGGAAGGAAAAGAGGGTATCTTACAAGCCTTTAAAACAGGTAAAGGTAAAGTCATTATCCGGGCTAAAAGTGAAATTGTAAAACAAAAAACAATACAACAAATCGTTATAACGGAAATACCCTATGAAGTAAACAAAGCCGAATTGGTTCGAAAAATTGACGAGTATCGTTATCAACGGACGATTGATGGTATTTTAGAGATCCGAGATGAATCCGATCGGAATGGATTGCGCATTGTCATCGATGTAAAAAAAGAAGTTTCGATTGAAAACACGTTAAATTATTTTTATAAAAATACCGATCTACAAAAAAACTACAACTATAATATGGTTGCGATTAAAGATAAGCGACCGGAAGTCTTAGGTATTATCGCCATTTTAGATGGCTATATTGCCCATCAAGAAGAAGTTGTTACCCGTAGCTGTCAATTTGATTTAAAGAAGGCAAGAGAACGAGTCCATATTGTCGATGGTCTAATCAAAGCCATCAGCATGTTAGATGCTGTTGTACAAACGATACGGTCTTCTAAAAATAAAGAAAATGCGAAACAAAATTTAATGGCTACCTTCGCCTTTACCGAAAAACAGGCAGAAGCAATTGTTATGTTACAATTATATCGTTTAACCAATACCGATATTGCTTCCTTACAAGATGAACAACAACAGTTACAAGCTTCTATCGCATCGTTACTAAATATTTTAGAAAATAAGTCTGTATTAGATGCTACGATTATACATCGACTTAAAACGATTAAACAAAAATATCCGATGCCGCGCTTTAGCGAAATACGTGAGGAAGTACAAGATATTAAAATTGATGAACAGGCAATGATTATCGCTGAAAATACGCATATATCATTGACCCATGATGGCTATATCAAACGCATATCCAATCGTTCCTTAAAAGCTAGCGAAGGTACTCCTTTTGGAAAAAAGGAAAATGATATATTACTTACGCTGTTGCCAGCTAACACAATAGACCATATATTGGCCTTTACCAATACTGGTAAATACATATTTATACCTGTCTTTAAAATAGAAGAATTTAAATGGAAAGATGTCGGTAAACATATTAGTTACTTAGCGAAAATAGAGGCGCAAGAAAAAATTATAGAAGCTATCGTCATTACTGATTTTAGCTTGCCTTTACATATTATTTTAGCGACTAAAAATGGCCAAATGAAGCGAACGAATATTGCGGATTACAAAGTATCCCGTTACTCGAAAGCCATGTGTTGTATAAAATTAAAGACTGATGATTTTGTTGTTAGTATAGCCCTTACCAATGGAAATCAGGATGTGCTAGTAACTTCAAAACTAGGATTTGCTTGTCTATATAACGAATCTGAGCTTACGGTTACAGGTATCAAAGCCGGTGGTACTCGTGGTATGAAACTACAAGATAGCGATACGATCGTAAGTTTACAAGTATGTGAGCCCGAAAAACATCCATCGCTTATTATCCTGAGCCAACAAGGAGCCATTAAACGATTACGCCTACAAGATATTCCTCGCTATAAAAAAGGTTCCAAAGGAATCCAATTGTTTAAAAACCCAAAATCCAAGGTAATTACGGTTGCGGGATGTTTTATTTGTGACATGCAGGATACTCTATATATAATTGATGAAACATACAAAGAACATAGTATCCCGATTAAGCAATATGCCCATGTATCGTTAGAACAAAAGCCAAGTCCAGTTAAAACAATCGAGTATCCAATTGTCTATGGATCGATTCGTCATCCTTTGACAACCGCTAATATGCCATGTGTTACAAAAGATGATACAAAACAAAAGAAACCAATCTATGAACCGATCACACTGGAAGAGTTTTTACAGGAAAGGGAAGAAAAAAACCACAAGTAGCTACCCAGCTTCTGGTGGTTTATTTTCTTTAATACATTCTTTAAATAATTTAATTAAGGCTCGTTTTTCTAATCGTGAAACATAGGAACGCGAAATATTCAATTCTTTAGCAATCTGTTTTTGGGTATAACGATCTGTGTTGTACAAGCCATAACGCATAATTAGGGTCTTCTTTTCACGGGGCGTTAACACTTCAAAATAGGTTACTAATTTTTGAATATTATCTTGTTTATCAATAATATCAATAATATCTTCTTGTTTATCGGCAATAATATCTTGTAATAATACTTCACTACCGTCCTTATCCATGCCAATCACTTCATTGAGCGAAACATCGAGATATAATTTTTTATTCGAACGAAGATGCATTAAAATTTCATTTTCAATACATCGTGAAGCATACGTCGCTAATTTGGTTTTATGCGTTGGTTTAAAACTATCGACTGCTTTAATC
>CAKVJS010000140.1 GCA_934754755.1 uncultured Erysipelotrichales bacterium | reverse complement strand
TAATTATACTAGAGAAAAGTATTTAGACTTGTTTCATATGATTAAAACAAAAATACCCGATTGTACTATTACAACGGATATTATTGTGGGATTCCCCAATGAAACTGAGGAACAGTTTCTAGATACTCTATCTTTATATAAGGAATGCAAGTATGATCTTGCTTATACCTTTGTATATTCTCCTAGGGCTGGGACACCCGCAGCTAAAATGGAAGATACTGTGGAAATAGAAGCTAAAAATCAACGTTTATATACTTTAAATGAAATGGTAAATACATTGGCAAAAGAAAATAATCAACGCTTTTTAAATCAAGAGGTAGAAGTTTTAGTAGAAGGAGTGTCAAAGAAAAATGCAACGATGCTTACTGGTTATACCCGACATCAAAAATTAGTTAATTTTAAGGGAAATCCTAAGGACATTGGAAAAATTGTAAATGTCCGGGTAACAGAAGCGAAAACTTGGACCTTGCAAGGTGAAACGATTGGATCGTGAAATTGAAATAAAAGCGCAAGCATTACACACGTATATCGTTTCTTTACCTATCGTTCAGGAATACCAGGAATATGAAAAATACATTAAAAACAATATTGAGTTGCATCAATTAGAGGTAAGAATTAAGGCACTGCAAAAAAAAATAGTACAACAAAGAAAAAGACATGACGATCGTCTATCCATCACGGAACAAGCATACAAGAATGCTAAAGATAGATTTGATAACGATCCAATGGTAGTAAATTTTTTATATCTACAAGAACAAGTGGATAGCTTATTGCAATATATTAATATGCGAATAAATGGAGCTCTGTCAAATATTGAATAAAACAATAGAATTTATATCACCCAATTATAAAGTTTGTCATAAATTTTATTGTCTTTATGGTATATACTTGAAAAAAAAATAAAACTGACTATAATAGAATAAAAATAAAAAGGAGAATTAATACAATGGCATATTTCTTTGATGGATCATCACATACATTTAATGAGTACTTATTGGTTCCCGGGTATTCATCGACTAAGTGTCAACCCGATAATGTTACCTTACATACCCCATTAGTAAAATATAAAAAAGGAGAAGAACCAACCTTATCTTTACACACCCCATTAGTTTCTGCAATTATGCAAGCAGTATCGGATGATACAATGGCTGTATCATTAGCTCGTGAGGGAGGCGTATCTTTTATATACGGATCACAATCGGTAGCTAAACAAGCAGCTATGATCCGCAATGTTAAAAATTATAAGGCTGGTTTTGTTACTTCTGATTCAAATGTACATGCTAAGAGCACGCTAGCCGATATACTTGCCTTAAAGAAAAAAACAGGACACTCTAGCGTAGCTGTAACGGATGACGGAACGCCTACTGGTAAACTCTTAGGTATTATTACAGGACGTGATTACCGAGTTTCAAGAATGAGTGAAGATACCTTAGTTACTTCGTTCATGACACCTTTTGAAAAACTCATCTGTGCAAGTGATGAAACAACTTTAAAGGAAGCTAATGATCTTATCTGGCAACATAAATTAAATGTATTGCCTATTATTGATGCTAATGATCATTTGAAATACTTTGTTTTTCGTAAGGACTATGAAACGCGAAAATCAAATCCGAATGAATTATTAGATCCATCAAAGCGATATGTGGTAGGAGCCGGTATTAATACACGTGACTATGAAGAAAGAGTACCTGCCTTAGTTGATGCTGGCGCTGACGTTTTGTGTATCGACTCTAGTGAAGGGTATAGTGAGTGGCAGAAGTTAACAATTGACTGGATTCGCAAGACATACGGTGACAGCGTAAAAATAGGCGCAGGAAATATCGTGGATGCTGAAGGATTCCGTTTTTTAGCCGATGCTGGTGCTGATTTTATTAAAGTAGGTATTGGTGGAGGTTCCATTTGTATTACTCGTGAACAAAAAGGAATTGGCCGTGGTCAGGCAACAGCCATTATTGAAGTAGCTAAGGCACGTGATGAATACTATCAAGAAACAGGAGTATATATACCGATTTGTAGTGATGGAGGTATTGTCCATGACTATCACATTACTCTTGCTTTAGCTATGGGTGCTGACTTTATAATGTTAGGCCGCTATTTTTCACGATTTGATGAATCACCAACAAATAAGGTAAGCATCAATGGGCAGTATATGAAAGAATACTGGGGAGAAGGTAGTGCCCGAGCTCGTAATTGGCAACGTTATGATTTAGGTGGTAATGAAAAACTTTCCTTCGAAGAGGGTGTTGATTCCTATGTACCATATGCGGGAAGTTTAAAAGATAATATGTATTTAACAATTAGTAAGATTAAGTCTACCATGTGCAATTGTGGAGCTCTTACAATACCGGAATTACAAAAAAACGCAAAAATTACACTGGTATCTGCTACAAGTATTTTAGAGGGTGGTGCCCATGATGTAGTTCTTAAGGATTCCAAAGAATAATATAAATAAATTACTCTTTTATAGATAGTAAATACTGATCTATGGAAGAGTTTTTTTATATGCTGAAATGTCGAAAAAGCACGTATTTTGCGCATATATTTAATCTAACAGTCGGTGATAGTATATTTGGTATTAATATATTACATAATAAATGATAAATTCATGCATTTTATTATACAGTTGTACAATTCGTATTGTATTTTTAGTCTGCATGCTTATAATAGGGCGTACAGAGATCTCTTATAATTTATAAAAGATAGGGGGATAGTTAGAGGGTAGTTTATTTAGAAATGGCCAACAGTAATTCATTGAAAATTCCATATTAGAAATAAGAATTATATTGTTAAATCCCAAGGGAAAATATGTATCTAGGATTTATTCACAAGTGCGCATTTATTAAAGTAATACAATAATAATACTAAGTCTTGTATTCAATTTAACATATTATACGAATATTATTTTAGCCTATAAATCGAGGTAATTATTTTTTGTTATGTGTCATATACTAGGACGAGGTGATAGTATGAATATACGAGAGATAATTACCAAAACAATTCTAGCCAAAGGGAAAAAGACATCAAAAAATAAATACATCTTCACTATTTCTGGAATCAGCAAAGTATTAGGTTGTTGGGTTACCAATCATTCCTATCAGGCAGTATATAATCAAGGCCAACCAAAAGTAGAAGGTACATATGATGTACATATTTGGTATAGCTGTGATGATGAAAAAGATAGTAGTCTGTATAAAACACAAATAACATATGCAGAAGAAATAGATGTAAACAGTACGCATGATCTAGACTTTTCATCTGATGATAGAATTGAGGCAATTGCTGAAGAAATGCCTAAATGTATCCAAGCTGATACGGAAAAAGACTTAGTAACGATAGAAATCACAAAGGAAATAGCAGTACGCATTGTTGGTGATGCCTGCTTACGTGTAGAAGTTAAAGAGGAGGAAGATGACGATATTAGAAATACGGTAATGGATAGTAAAAAAGAATTAGATGAAGTCATATGGGATGGTTTAGATGATGATTGGGATATCAATGATGATTTCTTAAAATCATAAATAAAAAAAACCCTTTCGATAGAAAGGGGATGAATCTTATTGAATTTCAAATTGTTCGTATTTTACATCTTTGTCAAAAAAGTAAGGAGCAAATGTTAATACAAGTTTATTTTTCTTCTTAACGGTGTATGTAATATCACCAGAAAGCTCTTTACCTGGTTGTAGATTACCCGTTGCAGAATTATCCTTATCTTCATAGGTAGTATATTGTAACTTATTTTCTATATCGT
>CAKVJS010000139.1 GCA_934754755.1 uncultured Erysipelotrichales bacterium | reverse complement strand
CAAAAGAGTTGCATAATTGTAGGAAGAAGCAATAACGATAACGAGTCCCGTTAACCCCATCGCAATTGTATTAATATTAGTAAAAGCATCGATAATACTGCCGACAATCCCCTTTAATGGAATATGCCATTGGGTAAACCAGTACGTCCCTTGTTGGCTAACTAACCCTGCTAAAGATCCAACAACGGTAAAGGGTCCGGTTAAAATACAAGCATCTTTAATCGCATTTAATAATTTATTCGAAGTAATTTTACTAGAAAAAGGCATTAAATATTTTTCTAGTAGTGATAAAATCATTTTCATTTTCTTTTCCTTTCCGTCACTTTGCGTATTATGACAATAATTTAAACTTTTATCACGTAGTAAAAATCCATTTATTTTAAATAGGTATCAATCACAAGTTCCGCAAACAATGAATTCGCCCAACAGAACCATGGCCTGGTAAATTTCGTATCATCATTAACATAAAAACTTTCATGACAATAGCCGGTATTTCCAGTCGTATTCATAATCGTTTGGACAAGGTTTTCCTTTTGATGACAGTTATTTGCGGTGAGTCCTTGCATCGTTAAAGCAATATGCCAGATATATTGGTTGGGGGTATGCGGTGATCCAATCCCCTTTGCTTTGGTTCCTTCATAGTAATAAGGATTGTTCTTACTCAAAATAAAATCCCGCGTATTTTTATATATTTGTGCGTCCATTTGACTGTATCCTAGATAAGGAATTGATAGTAGACTAGGTACATTCGCATCATCCATGAGGATGTGATTACCATAACCATCGGTTTCATAAGCATATATTTTTCCAAATTGAGGATGATCATATATACCAAATAAAGAAATCCCATAGTCAATTTGAAATTTTAAATCGGTGATCCGTTCCAGTAAGTAGGTATCTTGATACACATCCTTTACAATTTCTTGTAAATATTCTAAAGCTTTACTACAAAGCATATTACCTGGGATATTGAAATGTAGCGCACAAGCATCATCACTTGGCCGAAAACCACTCCAAACCATTCCTGTATAGCGTGTTTCAAACCCTCTTCCTTTATTTTGAAGGGTTTCTGTTTTCCGTAAATTCCATTTTTTAGCTTGTTCCCTTTCGAATGTATAGGTAGACTGTTGATCATGATATTGTTCGCATTCTAAGGTTCGTAGAATCGTATGAATCACATGTAAAAATTGATCATTAAAGATACTGCGATCTTGTGTTTCCTTATAATACCGGTACGCTAATTTAATCGGATACGATAATGAATCCAATTCAAACTTGCGTTCCCAAACATACGGTTTCATAATGGTTGTATCATAAAAATCACGTTTGGTATCCACTGTATTTAAAAAGGCATTCGCATACGGATCAATGAGTATATATTCTCCTTGTGCCTTAATAACCCCTTTAATCATGGCCTGTAAATCACTATCTTCACGCATATAAGGTAAATAAGGATTTACTTGGCAACTAGAATCACGTAACCACATCGCATTGATATCCCCCGTAATAATGTAGGTTTTATCACCGTCTCGATGGACACTCGTTTCTAAGGTCGATAAAAAACATCGTTTAAACATTCTCCGCAACGTTTCATCTTCGATCACGGTATCAGCTTTTTCTAACAATTCCTGAATCGTCATAGCGGTCCCCCTTACAATGTTTTAATATTATCAACTAATTGTAATGCTTGATCTAATACTTTATCACCATCCATCGCTCCATACGCCTGCATATTAATAATAGCTACCGGTTTATTATCCGATATAGACTTCATCTTACCTTCCATATATCGAATTTGCGGACCCAATAACATCACATCCATTTTTTCAACATGGTTAATCGCATCGGTATCTCCTACTGCCCAAATGTTAGCGTCCATGCCTCTTTTTTCGGCGGCTTCTTGCATCCGTTTTACTAACATACTCGTAGACATGCCTGCATTGCAGACAAGTAAAATATGAATCATATCTCTTCCTCTCTTTCTGATATTATCTATCTATCCAAATCATACTACAGCACCCTCACATAAAGCAAGCGCTTCCTAAAAATTCTACATTATTTTAATTAAAATAATGTACACATACTGGATACATTTTACTTTTATACAAGATGCCCTACTAATTTTATATGTGTCTTTATGGCTTATATGCGATAACCCACTATAAAACATAATTAAAAAAGCTAAGGAATCTTTATTCCTTAGCTCATAATGAATATTATTGTAATCTATCCCATATAACACGTAAAATGGATTTTTTATAAATATGTAAAAAGTTTATATATAACAACAAGATATCAAACAGGGTTACCATCGCGATAATGCGGATATCTCCAAACCAAATTGTAATCCCAATATCTAATATAATTTCGGTTATTAGTTTTCGCTGAAAGATTTTCCAAGCACTAAGCCCATGCATTCGTTTAATGAAAATCTCATACTTATATTGTTCAAAGTAAGATTGACTTAACATATAGAGTAAGAGAGTATAAAGGATCGCAATACCACCAATTACAAAACTACTAGCTTTAATAAAGTCAACAAATTCCTGATAGCTCTTTGCGCGCTCATTATATACGGAAATAACCCCATGGTTGGATGATAACAAATTGTATTTAATCACCGTATCGCGTATTTCTAAGAACGGATCTTTTTGAGTACTTTCTAGAAAAATAGATTTAGCATAATAGGTACTGTAATAACTTGCATCGCCATCATGGCCAGTGTCAACAATGACAATCGGATCGATAATAAGATTCTGTTCTTCTGGTAAAATATCGCTATCATACGTAAAATATTTAGTATTATTTTTCACATAAATAATATTTAACTTTAAATCATCTTTCTCTACTGATTGAATATTTCCATCTTCCCTTTTAAATAAGTTAGGTACTGTTATCTTCTTATGGATATATTGTTCCATCATATCTTTTCGGATCTGTTTTTCTTTATCTCTTAATGATATCGGAACTAGTATATTTCGTACCTTATCATCATGTATAATACTTCCTAATACACTCTTACCAGTAACATCCATGACTGGATTTCGTTTGATATAGTTTTCATCAATATTAATGCATTTTCCATTATCTGCGTAGATAGATTCCCCACTCGTTATCATATTATCTTTCCAAGTGGGTAGTCCATGCATAGATGATTTTTCATAATTATGTGCATCAATTAAAAATAATTTACCTGTAGCAGCCAGCTCCCGGTACATATCGGCACTGGCGCGTTCCATTCTTCGCTCTTCCTCATTTTCAAAGGTAACCCATCGACTATCAATCCGATATATATTTTCCGCCTTTTTCCAATTTTTATCACTATCTAGTATTAATCCTAGTTCTCTTTGAGAATCCACCACATAAAGAGAGGTAATTACAACAATACTCATTAATAGGTACTTTAAAATATACTGACAAATATATATAGAAATACTTGCAGTATACCCCTTGATTACGGCATTTTTTTTATTCATTCGATGGATCATACCAACTACACAAAATAGAATAAGACCACTACCTAATATGAGAAGGATCCAATTAAAAATACCGCGTCCTATAAAATAAGGCAGAAAATAAGTGCCTTCATTATACCATAATAGACTGTATATACTAACCATAGATACAAGTAGGCTGAATATAATCGGCCAGGAGAAGGAAAAAGCAATACTCTTCACAATTCTCGTTTTTGAAAATCCTTGTAATTGCAAGATAGCTATCTTTTTACTTTCGTTAATACCTACTTTTATAATAATAAACAGTCCGATAAAAC
>CAKVJS010000138.1 GCA_934754755.1 uncultured Erysipelotrichales bacterium | reverse complement strand
CTGTTGTCCTAGTCCTCTTCCTTGACTAGCACCTGCGATAAGTCCCGGTAAATCAGCCATCACAAAAGAACGACCGTCCTTGGATTGTACGACTCCTAAATTAGGGACTAGTGTCGTAAAGTGATATTCCGCAATTTCCGGACGAGCTCTAGAAACAACCGATAAGAAGGTAGATTTACCAACCGAAGGAAATCCCACTAGCCCAACATCAGCTAATAGTTTTAACTCACAAATGATTTCTAAAGATTCACCAGGTTCTCCTCTTTCACAAATCATTGGTGCTGGATTTCGGGAAGTTGCATATCGTGTATTCCCACGACCACCTCGTCCACCTTTGGCGATGACTGCTTGTTGTGCATCGGCGGTTAAATCAGCTAATATTTTATTTGTTTTAGCATCGATAATAAGCGTTCCAACCGGTACCTTAATAATACAATCATGAGCATCGGCTCCATGCATTTTTTTAGGCATTCCATTTTCACCTGGTTTTGCCTTATATACACTACGATAACGGAGTTCTAATAGGGTCGTTAAGGAATTGGTAGCTTCTAGTATAATACTACCGCCTCGTCCACCATCACCACCAGCGGGACCCCCTTTTGGGACATGTGCTTCTCGACGAAAGGCAACAACGCCATCGCCACCCTTACCCGCTGCAATAAAAATTTTTGTTTTGTCTATAAATTTCATGATTTCACCCTTTTCTTAATAAAAAAAACCCTTTGCAAGGATTTCTTTAAGCAGCTTCTGGATATACCGAAACTTTTTTGCGGTTTTTTCCAAGTCTTTCATACTTTACAACTCCGTCGATTGTCGCAAATAAAGTATCATCTCCACCTTTACCTACGTTTGTACCAGGATGAATTTTCGTACCTCTTTGACGATAAATAATAGATCCTGCTTGACAAAATTGTCCGTCGGATAATTTAGCACCTAATCTTTTAGAATGCGAATCACGACCATTTTTCGTTGACCCTACTCCCTTTTTCGAAGCAAATAACTGTAAATCCAATGTAAACATCATCTTTTACACCTCCATGTTAGATATCTTGATAAACTCTCCATTGCGAGTAGCTATGGTTTTTAATATAATCACAAGCGTCTCTAGTATCACTTGAAATTCTTCTTTTGTTTCGTGTACTGTAATATGAATATAACCCTTTTCCATGGTTATTTCATTGTTTTGTAAAAACCCATACGCTTCTAAAGCATTTAACACACCAGTCGCACTTGCACTAACACCGGCACAGACCAAATCATGACCGTGCGCACCGCTATTGGCATGTCCTTCCAGTAGTATATCAACAATATGGGTATCTTTTCTTTGTACCTTTACTTGAATCATTATTATTCAGTAGGAACAGCAGCTTTTGATTTCGTACCAGAATTGATATTCGTAATGACTAATTTTGTATATGGTTGTCTATGTCCTTGTTTTCTGTGAGTATGTTTTTTAGGTTTGTATTTGTAGATTGTTACCTTTTTTTCTTTACCTTGTTTTTCCACAGTGGCACTAACGCTAGCACCTTTAACATAGGGAGTTCCTACTTTAGCAATTTTATTTTTGACTAATAAAATAGTATCAAATGTAATGGTTTCGCCAACTTCTACATCTAATTTCTCAACAAAAATAGTGTCTCCTTCTTCAACTTTAATTTGCTTTCCACCTGTTTCAATTATTGCGTACATATCGCACCTCCTATTTATATTCTAAGACTCGCCAAGCAAGGTGCTATGCTTTAATACCTTGTATGTGCGGTTGTAGCTAGAGGCCTACAACGTTATGATAATAGCATACATAGCTAATAATGTCAAACATCCCAATGTACTAGACCACTGTACTCGTTCTTTAGTATCTACATATTAGAATAATAAAAACTAATCATTTAAAACTAGTCTTTTTCGCCAGGTAGATATCAATATCTACAAATAAACCAGAGTGACTTGGCGTCTTATTTTTTTATAGGTTTCATATTAAATCTAAATAAAAAAAGCAAACAAACTTTGTTTACTTCTATAATTTATATTTTTTGATGATTTGATCCTGCAATCGTAAATAAGTATCTTTATATTTATCAGAGCTTGCAATATAAGCATATTTATCTGTATCTTCAATTGATAATGTATTTTGATAATCCGTTATTGTTTCACTAGTTCCATTAACTGCAAAATTTCCAAAATTAATGCTGGAAAACATATACGTTCCTTTTTTATTTGGATTGGGTGCTTTATTTAAAAATACAATATATTCTTTATCAGCCAACACTGGTTTAGCACCATCTATATAGTTTATTCCATCATCAAAATAATCGGTCGCCTGTTCATAGATCAAAATTGTATCACCTTTATATAGCTTCTCTCCCTTTATAACATTTAATATTTTACAATTATTAATAACACCTTTACCAATAAATTGTTTTTCTTTAGCGGCTTTTATCTTTAAAATATAGTTGGATTGTTTTTCTAAATCGGATAATTCATGAATTGATTTATCGTCTACTAAACCTTTAATAGGTTCATGAATAGCCACGTCTACTTCCATATTTAAATATAATTTCTGTTCTAAGTGATTATTATAGTCTATTTTATTTGAATCCAATACTTGTTTACCATACCAAGCCATGCCTCCAAATGCAAATACTAAGCATATACATAGTATTCGTAATGTTTTAAGCATCTTTATCACCTTCCAGTTTACCTGTGATCTCACCACCCGCAATGGTATAAATATCATCACATAAATACTTTAAGTCTTCTTTATTATGGCTGGATAATAATATAAGCTTTCCTTTGTCTCGTTCTTCTTGAATTATTTTATAAATATCTTGCAACCCATCGGCATCGATACCATTTGTTGGTTCATCGAATATTAATATTTTTTGGTCTTCCATGATGGCCTGTGCAATCCGTAGCCGTTGTTTCATCCCTAAAGAATATTCTTTATATTTTTTATTGGCCGCATGTTCTAATCCCATCTTTTTTAAAATGGAATGAATATGAGCATCATCCTTTTTATGATTAATGGTATATAACATAGATAGATTTTGAAATCCGGTTAAGTATGAATAAAAACCTGGTGTTTCAATTAAAATACCAATTTGGCTTAGATCAAAATCTTCTTTTATAACAGATTTACCATCTATTAAAACATCTCCAGAAGTAGGAAATATTAGCGTAGTAATAGCTCTAAAAAGCATTGTCTTACCGGATCCATTACGGCCATAAAATCCATACACATGACCACTATCAAATCGTAAATTAATATTTTTTAATATTTCTTTTCCTTTAATCGTTTTATTATAATCTTTAACTTCTAAAATCATATATACTTCCCCCCATTAAATCTTTTCTTATATATAGACGATACAATATACATATTAATATGCCATATACTATTACACTACTTATATTAAATTGTTGATTTACATACAGTGATATAAAGGGTATGTAAAAATTCTGATAGGTAGCTAGACAAACAATAATGGCAACTAATACACAAAAGAATGATATAGTAAACGATAAAACAAATGTTGATAATACTATAACTAAACCTTCTAATGCAAGCATCTCTACTATATATTTTATCGTAAATAGTATCCCATTAAATTGCCCGGTAATTTGCGTTACATCCGTACTTACATATATCCAAATATAGGGAATTATAATCGCCAACAAAGAATATATTATATTTAGTATAACTATTTGCATACAAACAGATTGAACTAATCGCTTGCGATTATGATAGCGTACTTCTAATGTTAACAAGCGCAAATATGCTTCCTTT
>CAKVJS010000137.1 GCA_934754755.1 uncultured Erysipelotrichales bacterium | reverse complement strand
CATGCATGCTTTGTTCAACATTTTACTATATATCAAATCCATAATAACAGGTCCTACGGTTATGATTCTATTATTACTCGTTGGTATCTTTTTTTCTTTTCGGTTACATTTTTTCCAAATTCGTGGTATGCCTACTTGGTTACGATTCACCGTTGGTCATTTATTTAAGAAACAGGAAGCTGCTCCCGGTTCTCTAACCCCTGTTCAGGCACTCGCCACTTCCCTTGCGGCATCGATTGGTACAGGTAATATGGTTGGTGTTGCTACCGCACTAGTAGCCGGTGGCCCAGGTGCTATATTTTGGATGTGGGTTTCCGCCATTTTTGGGATGATGACAAAATATGCGGAAGTTGTTTTAGGTGTATATTATCGTAAGAAAAATGCGGCCGGCGAGTGGATCGGCGGTCCTATGTACTATATGGAAGCAGGACTCGGTAAATATGGCTATCTGTTAGCTAATTTATTTGCTTTATTTGGTGCCCTGGCTGCCTTTGGTATTGGTAATATGACGCAAATTAACTCCATTTCAACCTCGATTGAAACACTTATGGTTGAACAATGGGTTTGTTCTTCTAACCTTATCTTCTTTGTTAAGTTATTGGTGGGAGTTGCATGCTCCTGTATTTTAGGACTTGTCATTATTGGAGGTATTAAACGGATTGCACAGGTAGCGGAAAAACTAATATTTTTCTTGAGCTTTTTCTACATCATCGGTTCCCTTATTGCGATTGGTAAACATATGGATGCTGTAGTGCCAGCACTAATTATGATTTGTAAGTCAGCGTTTAGTACTTCTTCTGTGACCGGGGGTATCCTAGGTTTTACGGTTTCCAAGGCTATTTCTTACGGTATTAGCCGTGGTATTTTCTCGCATGAAGCCGGTTTAGGATCAGCTCCTATTGCGTATGCTTCTTCCGATAGTGCGGATCCAGTAGAACAAGGTTTATGGGGTATTTTAGAAGTGTTTATTGATACCATTGTCATTTGTACCCTAACCGCGCTTGTTATTTTAACCTCTGGTATCTCCTGGCAAACAAGTGATGGTGCCGCCCTTACCATTGCTGCCTATCGACAATCATTCGGTATTTATGGTTCCTACTTTATTGCGATATCAATTACCCTATATGGTTTTGCGACAATACTAACGTGGGCGCTATATGGTAAACGTTGTTACAATTATTTTTGTAAAGGAAAAGCTACCTTTCTCTATCAAATGTTATATTTATTATTTGTTATTATTGCAGCCATTATGGACATCGGTATCGTCTGGCATATCTCCGATGTTCTTAATAACCTGATGGCCTTACCAAATATTATTGCCTTACTGCTACTATCCAATATCGTCGTTCGTATATCCAAAAAAATCTGTTAATATCATAAACAAATATCCCTAACCAATTGTGTTGGGATATTTTTAATTACATGGATTGATTTGAAATCGATTGCATATTGTTGTATATTGTAGATAAACGCATTCTCAGAAAGGTATGTATTAATTCATTAATACATAATAAGGAAATAAAGGTGATCATTCCTCCTAAACTACAATCAGGTGATACTATTGGGTTTTTCTCCCCCTCCTCACCAGCAACCTACTTCGCTAAGAAAAGATTTATACGGGCGAAGCAGTTTTAAAACAACACAACTATAACCTAATTGCAGGGAATTTAACAGGGAAAAGTGACTTCTATCGTTCCGGAAGTATCCAGGAACGAGCCCAAGAGTTAAATGACCTAATTCATAATCCAGACGTAAAGTGTATTATGGCAACGATAGGCGGCATGAACTCCAATTCTATACTCCCCTATATTGACTATGAGTCTTTACTGAAAAATCCAAAGATAATCATTGGTTACTCGGATGTGACGGCTATCTTACTAGCCATATATACTATCACAAATATTCAAACGTATTATGGACCTGATCTAGTAGCTACCTTTGGTGAATTCTCACCTATTGTTGATACTACCTTTACATATTTTCAAAATATAGTATCCTCCTCAAACCTGCCTATATCTTTGCCTATGCCCAAACAGTGGACAGAAGAATATATTGATTGGGAGATACAAACAAGACCAAAAATACTAAACGATAATCGCTGGTTAGTGATTCACAAAGGAATTGCACAAGGTAGACTAATCGGTGGCAATTTAGACACCATCCTAGGTATTTGGGGATCCCCTTATATGCCTGAAATTCTTCCTGGCGACATCCTTTTTATTGAAGATACCCAAAAAAATGCAGCAGATATTGAAAGAAGTTTTTCACTATTAAAAATCAATGGTGTATTCGATAAAATAGCAGGATTAATTCTTGGCAAACATGAATTATTTGATGATTTAGGCAGTGGTAGAAAACCGTATGAAATTCTATTGGAAGTTATAAATGAGGAGAGATCCTTTCCTATATTAGCGGATTTTGATTGTTGTCACACCCTGCCGATGTTAACCGTTCCGATAGGATGTCTCATAGAATTAGATACAATGACTCCAAAAGTAACAATTTTAAAATAGAAAGAGGTATACTATGAAACCAAAATTATATTTTCCATCGTATGAGCACCAGGAAATGGTAGAAACATTTGTAAAAAACATGGAAACCATGCATTCTCAAATCCACGGTATGTCTATGTACCCTACATTGAAAGATGATTTTTCCGCCTGGATTCAAAAGGAAAAACAATTACACTTAGGAATTAATCTTGCACCGAGATTTGTGCCTGGCTCTATATTTTTATATATACTTGATTCTGTTATTATCGGAACCATAAGTATACGCCATTGTTTAAATGACTCATTAGAAAAAGTAGGTGGTCATATTGGATATAGTATCCACCCTGCCTACCGTATGCAAGGACATGCGACAAAAATGTTACAGGAGGCTCTTGCCTTTTGTCAACAATGGGAAATTTGGCCAGTATTAATTACCTGTGATAAAGACAATATTGGATCTAAAAAGACCATTCTAAAGTGTGGCGGTATCTTAGAAAACGAATGGTATAACCCAGAGACTAAGAGTACAATATTACGCTACTGGATCGGGAATCATAAATAATAGACAGAATAAAGAGAGGTGATGCACGATACTTCATCTTTTTTTACACTCCGATAATAAAAAAATGATTATCTATGTATGATAACCATCTACAAACTAAAATTAACGATACATCATTAACGAAAGAATCTCCATAACGATAGAAACAATGCATACCCGATCATCAAATTTCCGAGTCTGAAAAAATGCGTTAAATACTATTAAATTAATGATAATTACAACAATACTGTTCCACTCTAATAGTACATCAAAAAGTAATACTAACGTAAAATTAACCGCTGAATATAACCAGATGACTGATTTACTCCGGTCTATTTTAAAGGCCATTAAAAATAATTTAACGACCCCCATACCAAGTAAGCAAGCGACGCCCATGATAGCCACCGTTATACTATATAAATCAAGTAAAACGCTATTCGTATATCCTAAAACCGATACCCCTGAATTTAATACTTTCATTAAAATATAGCTTGATAAAAATAGCCAAATGAATCCACCTATTATCATCGTTTTCTTATATTTATTTAGATAATCATACATATATTCCCTCCTATTATCCTTTATAGGAAACGATCCCCACCATAAAGCTTATTTGCAGAATTCTGTATTATTCTACTATTTGTCCTTTAACTTTAATAAGGCTGCAAAAGGAGAATCTTCCACATTTTGTGTCTGTTGTTGTTTTTGTTTCTTCATGTATTTCGTTACATCTTGTTTTCCCGCAACATTTTTAGCCTCCT
>CAKVJS010000136.1 GCA_934754755.1 uncultured Erysipelotrichales bacterium | reverse complement strand
TAATAAAAGTGGGGTAGTAATGACAGTGCTAGGCTTAAAAATAGAAACTTTAATGGAGCCAAATAAGTTATTTACACAATTTTCCTTAACATTAAGGGCGTTAATAACCTATATAATTTTTATTATCGTCTGTAATATAATTTTTACTATATTGAACCTGAGAAAACGTTCAAATGTATAAACTTCAATTGATATTTATTATCTATTTATTGTCTATTTTAGCCGTCGTATTTGCTCATGAATTAATACACTGGTCATTCGCAAAAATATTTAATAGAAAACCCACTATTAAAATATCTAAATTACTAACAGTATCAATTTGTTATGCAAATAACTATAATCATGTTGAAAATCTTATTATTTCCTCTGCGCCGTCTATTATTCTTTTTACAACTGCATTATTCATACCAAATAATTCTTATACTTTATTATTGAAACTATTTGCCGGAGTTAATATTATTAATTTTCTTCCATTTACTAGTGATGGACAAGTTATCACATACTCTATAATTAAGTTAGTAAGTGAAAAGAAAATTAGTTTTAAAATAATAAAGGTGTTATTTTTATTTGGGTTTATTGCCTCCGCTTTATACGCCACTTACTTGTTTAGTAATTATCAAGCGGATGAAGTTATTGAATATGATGATACTTCACCGCAGTTTATTCATGAACCGACTGAAGAGATTATTAAAAAAATAGAAACGGAAAAACCAGGAACGTATTATTTTGGATATGCAACATGTAGTTGGTGTAGGGAATTATTACCAGTTTTAAAAGATGCTTTACATAATAATAAGATGCAAGCTTATGTTATTGACACACAGGGTAAAGATTTCGTAAATGAAAACGAATCGAGAGTAAGAGGGATATTTACAAAGTATACCAAGGAAAAAGATCTAACTGTTCCATTTATCTTACATATAAATCAAAATGGGGATAGCTCAACACATATTGGGACAGTTAAAGGGCATAATGCTAAACAGAGGAAGATGACAAAATTAGAATCTGATCAATTGTATAAACAATTAGATGATCTTATAAATAATTAAAGTATGATTACACATAAATTAAAATATATGAATCTTCCATAGGTGTCAACATAGTACAAACTATCGTGGCACTTTTTTATTTATTTTGTTACATTTTCTCTTTTTTACAAACTATAAACATTGTTAAAAGGCTTATTTTTGTATATAATGAAAAAGTATTTATAGAAAGGGTGACAGTAAATGGCAGGAGTTGTAGTGGTAGGTTGTCAATGGGGCGATGAAGGAAAAGGAAAGATTACCGATTATCTTTCGCATAAAGCAGATATAGTTGTGCGTTATCAAGGTGGTAACAATGCAGGGCATACGATTACTTTTAATAATCAAAAATATGCATTGCGTTTGATTCCCTCTGGTATTTTTAGCGGTGATGAAGTTATTTTAGGTAACGGTATGGTAATTAATCCAAAAGCCTTACTTGAAGAAATGCAATACTTAAAAGATGCTTCCATAGCGATCGAACCGAATACCATTAAAATAAGTGATCGGGCACACGTTATCTTACCCTATCATATCGAAATTGATACTTTGCAAGAAAAACATCGAGGTAATAATATTATTGGTACAACCAAAAAAGGAAATGGACCTTGTTATGTAGATAAATATGCACGGATTGGTATTCGTATGGGAGAGTTTATTAATGAAACGTTATTTTTGCAACGACTTACCGAAGTCTTAGCTATAAAAAAACAAGAATTCCCAGAACTAACATGTTCTGTTACAGAGATATTTGAAGAATATAAAGAGTATGCGAAACAAATCAAAGAATATGTTTGTGATACTGGACTAGTATTAGATGAAGCTTTAATGAATGGTAAAAATGTGCTTTTTGAAGGCGCACAAGGAAGTATGTTAGATATTGACTACGGTACGTATCCCTATGTAACGAGTTCACATCCAGGAGCCAATGGGGTATGTGAAGGTGCAGGTATTGGGCCATTAATGATAAATGAAGCATTAGGAATTGTTAAAGCTTATACAACACGCGTAGGTAGTGGTGCGTTACCAACAGAAATAGAAGGAGAAATCGCGAATCGAATTCGAGAAGTAGGGCATGAATATGGTACGGTGACAAAGCGTCCTCGTAGAATTGGTTGGTTTGATGCGGTAGTCGTTAACCAAGCACGACGGATGTCGGGATTAACTGGTATTAGTCTAATGTTATTAGATGTATTATCTGGTGTGGATACATTACAAATATGTACCGCCTATACTTTAAACGGTAAAACCATTCATGCACTTCCTGCAACGATTACTGATTTAGATCAAGTACAACCGGTATATGAAGAAATGCCTGGTTGGAAAGAAGACATTAGTCAAGTAACTTCTTTTGATCAATTGCCTAAAGCATGTCAAAACTATTTACATCGCATTGAACAACTCATTCATTGTCCTATTGTTATGTTTAGTGTTGGACCAGACCGTACACAAACGGTAGTAATGAAAGAGCTATTTAATAAATAAGGAGAGTATATGAAAAATGAAATTATTGTCGTATTGGACTTTGGTAGCCAATACAATCAATTAATCGCTAGAAGAATTCGTGAATTTGGCGTATATAGCGAACTTCATCCCCATGATACGACAGTAGAAAAACTACAATCATTAGGTAACCTAAAAGGTATTATATTAAGTGGTGGGCCAAATAGTGTATATGATACAAAAGCATTGCACTGTGATCCAAAAATATTTAGCCTCGGTGTACCGGTTTTAGGTATCTGTTATGGTATGCAATATACCCAACATCATTTAGGTGGAAAAGTAAAAGCATGTGATCATAAAGAATATGGACGCGCTTCAATAAGCATAGATAATGATTCACCATTATTCCAAGGATTACCGAAAGAACAAATCGTATGGATGTCACACGGTGATCAAGTGCATGAACTAGCTCCTGGATTTCAAAAAGATGCGTATAGTTCTACTTGTGTATATGCAGCTGCTAGCCATCCGGGAAAAAATATCTATACTGTACAATTCCATCCCGAAGTACGACACTCCGTATATGGAAATAAAATATTAGAAAACTTTGTATTTACTATATGTAAAGCCAAGCAAGATTGGTCAGTGGCCAACTTTATTGATATGCAGGTAGAAAATATCCGTAAAAAAGTAGGAAAAGATAAAGTTTTACTAGCCTTATCTGGAGGAGTTGACTCTTCTGTAGTAGCTGCCTTATTACATAAAGCCATTGGTAAACAACTATACTGTATGTTTATTGATCATGGTTTATTACGTAAAGGGGAAGCCGAGAGTGTAGTTACTATGTTTGGTAAAGAAATGGACATTAACTTAACAAAAATCGATGCCCAAGAACGCTTCCTAACAAAATTGGCTGGTGTTAGTGATCCAGAACAAAAACGTAAAATTATTGGTAATGAATTTGTATATACCTTTGATGAAGAAGTTAAGAAATTAACCGAAGGGGAAAACATTAAATGGTTAGCCCAAGGTACGTTATATACCGATGTTATTGAATCCGGAACTAATACAGCACAAACGATTAAATCACATCATAATGTTGGTGGATTACCAGAAAATATGCAATTCCAACTAATTGAACCGTTAAATACTTTATTTAAAGATGAAGTTCGAGAATTAGGAACCGAATTAGGACTTCCAGAGTCTATGGTTTGGCGACAACCGTTCCCAGGTCCAGGATTAGGAATTCGAGTATTAGGAGAAATCACAGAAGAAAAACTTATTATCGTAAGAGACTCTGATTATATCCTACGTGAAGAAATATCTAATGCAGGATTAGAAAGAGAAATATGGCAATATTTCACTTGCCTAC
>CAKVJS010000135.1 GCA_934754755.1 uncultured Erysipelotrichales bacterium | reverse complement strand
ATTTTTAATTCCGGTATGAGTAAGGGAAAATATCATGACCGTCAAGATATCGGTTATATTACGAAACCTGGTTATTATTTACAACTTCGTCAGTTACCTTCTTCCTTTAATGGAGATTTAACATTGCGATTGTTAGGTGACGATGCTAAAAAAGAAAGAAGTTATAAAATTGGATCCGAATGGGTTAGTGTATATTGTGAGGAAAGATTAGTACCTTTTATTGACACGCCCTATGGTGAAAATTCAGCGATCTTGCAGTGGCAAATGCGAGAAGAAGGACTAATTGCTTTACCAGTATATGAATATGAAGGAGATCAAGCTGCTTTTATTCAAGAATGGAAAGATAACAATGCGGATTATGCTCTAATTAAGGGGAAATATTTTCAATTATTAGCACCTAAGATTGATATTCCTAAGATACAAGCATTAGAGTCTATCGATAGTTTAATTGATGACTACAATAAGATATTTACGTTATATAATAACATTGCGGGATTCGATGAATCAACACCGATAAACCGTAACAGTGCCAACCGTTATTTCTTAAAAGCAGACGTGTCTGGTGCTGGTGGAGCTTACTATGGCCAAAATTATACCGCAAATAGTGAAAATACGATTAATATGTGGTTACAAGATGGTTGGGGACGTTTGCATGAAATTGCGCATGGTTACCAAGCTGGTTTTGATAATCAGGGAATGTATACAAGAGAAGTATCCAATAATTTATTTGGTGTCCAATACCAATATGGTAAATTTGGAAGAGAGGCTGACAATGTTGGCTGGTTGTTCAATTATGGTAAGAAACAACAAGTCGATGATGGCCTTTATAACGATGTATACACAAAAAATTTAAAATATGCGGATTTAGATAATCGAGCTAAGTTACTTGTTTTAACAATGTTAAAACAAAGAGCGGGGGACGTAGCACATACGAAACTATACCAAGGGTATCGAAAAGACGCGAATACCGCTGGTTTTAATAACAATCACTATAACTTACCCGATCTATTAAATGATTATTATGGAAACTATAGTAAATTGGATTTTACGCCAGCATTACAACGATGGGGATTATCCTTAGAAAATAATCGAATTTCTTTATTGCATCGGATGCGCGGTTATCCAGCAGTGGCATCCTTAACTGATATTTTTGTTCGTGAACGATTACAAAGGGCACGGATGTTTACCGATCCTAAATGGTTAATTTCATGTAACTTTCAAATGGTAACGAATAAAGAAATAATGCCAATTAATGTATTCGGAACCTTGCGTATTACCTTTGATGTAGATGATATTGAGGCAATAAAAGGTACAGAAGCTATTTTACGTGATGGAAATAAAATAGTACGAAGATCGATTATTAACAATAATAAATTACAATTCAATGCTGTTTATAATGGAGTATATTCACTTACTTTACAGGGAAGTGCGATGCGAAACTATGAACAACAATCGTATTATGTATATGTTAAGAACGTACTAAACGATGTAACGATTCGATTAGAACACTTGAAATATAGTCATCTAGTTAATCAAAGTTTCAAGCTATTAGGACTTAGTGATACACCATTTGGTACAATTAAGACAGACATGAACCGTCAACAAATTAACTTTTCAATCACGAATAAAGATCCTCATTCACGATTCAATGGAGAAGACTATGTTACGTTAACTTTAACGAATAGTTCTGGCATGCAAAAATATACTAAAACGGTAGAAGGAACTGGCAATACCTTATTTAACGATGCAATTCCTTTTGTTACAGGAGATATTCTTACCATTTATCATGCGGAAACAAAAAACAGATTGGTTTCCAAAGATAATATTGTGGATAGACAATCGAATACAAATACGTTTACAATAACTGATTTAGGATTACGCAATGCATCGTTGAATAATGATCCGAAACAGTTACTAATTGATAAATTGGTTGCCTTAGGTGATGAATTAGAAAGTTCTGAAGAATTGAAGGGTATACCATTTGATCAATTTATCGATAAGAAGAATTTATGGCTTGCTATATCTGCTTTAGATGAAGAAAATAAGGCTAAATATATGGAGCAATATAAGGATTTATTGATTTAATAAAAAGGAAGGTACAGTTGTTATAATAGCTGTATCTTCCCAACCCATCTGATTAAATTATATTTTGACCATTGCTGGCAATGACATTTTGATACCAAGTAAAGGACTTCTTTTTTTTTCGTTGTAAAGTTCCATTGCCGTCATCATCTTTATCTACATAAATAAAGCCATATCGTTTACTCATCTGTCCCGTAGAGGCAGCTACTAAATCAATACATCCCCAGGTCGTATAACCAATAACCGATACCCCATCTATCGTTATAGCATCTTTCATCGCCTTAATATGGCCATTTAAATAGTTAATTCGATAGTCGTCTTCAATGTTACCTTTTGGTGTAATCGTATCCTTAGCACCAAGACCATTCTCTACGACAAACAGTGGTTTTTGAAAGCGATCATATAGTTGATTTAGAGTAATCCGAAGACCAAGAGGGTCCATTTGCCAGCCCCATTGGCTAGCGGCTAAATAAGGGTTTTTTAAGGTAGAAAAGATATTTCCTTCTTGTTTTTGGCCAATATCTGGATTGCTGCTAGTTGTCCTAGAAGTATAGTAGGAAAATGAAACAAAATCAACAGTATTCTCTAATAATATATAGTCGTTTGTTTTTATTTCTAAAACGATACCTTTTCTTTCTAACATTTTTTTAGCGTAGGATGGATAGTACCCACGTACCTGGATATCCCCAAAATAGTATAGGTTATGTTCTTCCTGTAATGCTTGGAAAACATCATTAGGATGACAACTGTAGGGATAGGTAGCACCACTTGCTAACATACAACCTATCCGTAAAGTAGGGTTTAAGGTATGGGCCAATTTGGTCACCATAGCACTTGCCACTAATTGATAGTGAGCCGCCTGATACAGAACTTCTTCTTTATTTTTTTCATCTTGCCAATAGATACCAGAACTTAAAAATGGTTCATGCATAAGCATGTTAATTTCATTAAAAGGTAGCCAGTATTTTACCTTCTTATTAAAGCGTTGTAATAAGGTATTCGCATACTTCACGTAATAATCAATCATCTTCCTACTTTTCCATGCACCAATTGTTTCTATTAAATGCATGGGTGCATCGAAATGACAAATTGTAATTAATGGCTCAATATTATACTTTAGGCAAGTATCAATAATATTTTCATAAAATTGTAGACCCTTCTCGTTTGGCTTTTCTTCATCACCATTTGGAAAAATACGTGTCCAGGCGATGGAGAATCGATATACTTTAAATCCCATTTGACTAAATAATCGAATATCTTGTAGATAGTGGTGATACATATCAATTGCTTCATGACTTGGATAATATTGATTACAATCACAACTGGTAACAATTTTCTTTCCAGACATAACGGCTTCACGATCTTGACCAAGGGGGATAACATCTATATTCGATAGTCCCTTGCCATCTTCTAAATAACCACCTTCACATTGATTAGCTGCTGTGGCACCGCCCCATAAAAAATGTTTAGGAAATGTTGTATTCATCTTAGACCCTCTTTCTATACTCTACTACTATCATAGTAAAGGAGGGGGATAAAATGCAGGTATGAATAGTAAATTTCTTTTAAATGAAATTTACTATGCATCATATATGTAGTGTAGATATAAGTATAAATCATGTTGTTTTTATATAAGTAACTCTGAATTTAGGGGGTAAGGCAGTTAATATAAAAAAGCTAATAGCTACTATTTATTATTGATACAACGCCATAAATATATAAAAATGGCTAGCAGGATAGAATAAGATATCAGGATATATAAAAATAAATTATGCATAGAATAATGA
>CAKVJS010000134.1 GCA_934754755.1 uncultured Erysipelotrichales bacterium | reverse complement strand
TCGAATATAGAGGTAGTTACCAAAAAATTAGAATAAAAAAAGTGTCGACTGATTTTATGACTTTGTCGACACTCTGAGGCTATACTTTGTTATAGCTTCTTTTATTATAAAGGGATAAAAACATGAAATGGATCCACAGTATTTACGGGAATAACAAAAATTAAAGGTGATAAGGAAAGGTTACCATATATAACTCTTTTTAAAAATATATAAAAAATATAAACAGTAGAGGTAATATTAAGATAAAAGCGATTCATCTTTTTTTATTTATTGTATCGTATTCTCTTTTTTTGCGCTTTTAAACTGTAAAATCAATAATAAGTATGATAAAATAACGGTATTCGTAAGGAGAAATATTAGGAGGATGTTTTATGAATGATTGGGATAGAAAGACAGTAGAAACGATTCGATGTTTGAGTGGTGATATGGTACAAAGAGCGAATTCTGGACATCCTGGGTTACCTCTAGGAGCTGCTCCAGTTGCGTACACAGTATGGGCTAAGATGATGCATCATAGTGCAAAGCATAGTGCATGGATGAATCGTGACCGTTTTATTTTATCCGGTGGACACGGTTCTAGCTTATTATATAGTTTATTACATTTATATGAGTATGGGTTAGATATAGAGGATCTGAAGCAATTTCGACAGTTGGATTCCCTAACACCAGGACACCCTGAATATGGACATACACCAGGTGTCGATGCAACTACCGGGCCTTTAGGTGCGGGACTAGCTATGGCAGTTGGGATGGCTATGGCAGAGACTCATTTAGCATCAGTATTTAATACAAAAACATACCCGATCTTTGATCATTATACCTATGTATTAGCGGGAGATGGTTGTTTTATGGAGGGTATTTCATCCGAAGCGTTATCGTTAGCAGGAACCTTAAAACTAGATAAATTGATGGTATTATATGACTCTAATAAGATTTCTATTGAAGGTGATACGGATATTGCTTTTCAGGAAAATGTTGCCAAGCGGATGGAAGCCTTCGGATTTGCAACATATACGGTGCATGATGGTAATAACTTAGAAGAAATCGAAGCCGTATTAAAAGAAGCTAAAGCAAATACTGAAAAACCATCTTTTATTGAAGTACATACAGTGATTGGTAAAGGCTGTCCTAATAAAGAAGGACTAGCGAGTGCTCATGGGGAACCTTTAGGCGCAGATAACATAAAAGCATTAAAAGAAAACCTAGGTATGCCGGTGGATAAAGATTTTTATGTACCAGACGAAGTCTATCAACATATCCAAAAACAAATCGTTCTAAATGATGCTCTGTATGATGATTGGCACGCGCTATTTGAAGCGTACTGTCAAGAATTTCCAGAAAAGGCAAAACTTCTAGATCAATATTATCATACTGATTATAAGACTGTCATGGATCAAAATATAGAATATTGGAAAATAGAAGATAAAGATAATGCAACCAGAAATATCTCCGGTAGTGCGATGCAAAAAATAAAGGATATGTTTCCTAATTTTATAGGTGGTTCAGCGGATTTATCCCCTTCTACTAAAACTTATCTACAGGATGCCGGTGACTATAGTAGTGTAAATTATGCAGGTCGTAATATACATTATGGTGTACGGGAGCTAGCGATGGCAGCCATTGGTAATGGGATTGCCTTACATGGTGGATTAAAAACCTTTGTATCTACTTTCTTTGTATTTAGTGATTATGTAAAACCAATGGCGCGTCTTTCTGCCTTAATGCAACTACCACTCGTATATGTGTTAACGCATGATAGCATTGGAGTTGGAGAAGATGGACCAACCCACCAGCCGGTAGAACAATTAACCATGTTACGGGCTATGCCTAATATGTATACGATTCGACCGTGTGACGGAGTGGAGACAAATACGGCTTGGTATCAAGCGATGATATCAAAAAATATGCCAGTATCTATCGTATTATCCCGACAAAATTTACCACAGTTACCAGGATCTACAAAAGAAGGAGCGATGCGTGGTGGCTATATTATTGATGATTGTAAGGAAACACCGGAGGTTATTATAATTGCCAGTGGTTCGGAAGTCAGTCTAGCGATAGAGGCAAAAAAACGAATTGATACTATGGAGATTCGGGTCGTAAGTATGCCTTGTATGGAAATTTTTAAAGAACAAGATCGTGTCTACCAAGAACAAGTGTTACCGCGAAAAGTTACCAATCGTATAATTATCGAAGCTGGTTCTAGTGTATCTTGGGGTGCCTATGCTGGATTGGATGGCAAGTATATTACCATGGATAGTTTTGGTGCTTCTGCTCCAGCTAGTCAAGTATTTGAAAAATTCGGTTTTACAGTGGAAAATGTTGTTGCAAATATTCTAGCATTTACAAAATAGATAGAATTAGGGGAGAGATGCAATGAGATATGTACCATTTACTAAATTTCTATTTCGATTAGACGATGGCTATCGTGATTTACTAGGAACGGGTTTAGCAGCCACGTATGAAATAGGTACGCAAAAGCTGACATGGCGTAAAAATAATAAATCAAAAGAAGAAATGGAGCAAAGTCGCAGGCGATCATTTATATATGGGTTGCTCGTTATACCTATATATTATGCTCTGAAGTTTGATGCAGGAGAGCTCTCCACCGTACAAGAAAGGTTGGGGCAATATTATATATTGGTGCCTGTTCTTCTAGGCATAGCACTTTTCTTTATCATTCAATGGGTACAGTTCTATATTAGAAGTAGGTATGAACCGATAGAAGAACCACCGATAGAGGGTCAAATAGAATATCTCCAAACATGTAATATGGTTCGTATTAATAAAGGACTGTATTGGATGCGTTGTACGTTTTTTGGAAAAGAAAATACCAAACAGCCAATTAAAACACCATATGTAACTTCACTGATCGCCTATGCTATAACTTTCCTTCTAGTTTTTCCTTGTCTTGTTTGGCTGTATTTACAACCTTTACCGGTAATTTTATTATTTCGCTATGTTTTGTTAGTCTTTTTATTACCTTATTTCTCATACTCGTATGGGGATTTATGGGATCCATTTATATGCAAAAAATGGTCATCAAATTACAACATAAGAAAGAAGGATAGCCAATGATCAAACGAGGAGGACTTATTGTTTCTTGTCAGGCCTTAGCCGATGAACCACTGCATAGCCCCTATATTATGGGGCGCATGGCAGTGGCTGCTGCTAAAGGGGGAGCTAAGGGTATTCGGGCGAATTCTGTGCCGGATATCCAGGAGATAAAAAAACAGGTTGCCCTGCCGATTATCGGAATCATTAAACAAGATTATCCTGGAAGTGAAGTATATATTACGCCTACTATTAAAGAAGTGGATGCCTTGGTAAAACAAGATGTTGCTGTGATTGCCTTGGATGCGACCCAATCAAGAAGGCCAGACAAAAAAGATATAAAAGAATTTTTCTATGAAATAAAGCAAGCGTATCCTAACCAGAAGTGGATGGCAGACTGTTCCACAGTCGAGGAAATGATCCAAGCGGATGCGCTTGGTTTTGATTATATTGCGACGACTTTGGTTGGATATACACCGCAAAGTAAGGGGATAAATATAGCCGATAATCATTTTTCCTTGCTAAGAGAAATCCTACATCGTCTAAAACATCCGATTATTGCCGAGGGAAATATCGATTCGCCAGAAAAGGCAAAAGAAGTTTTACAACTTGGTTGTTATAGTGTGGTTGTTGGATCAAGTATCACTCGTCCACAGGTTATTACAAAGCGTTTTGTTGATGCAATAAAAGAAGTTTAGGATTTATACATATAAATCTTCAACTTAAGGGGCTATTATGTTATACTAAAAGTATTAGTAAAGGGGGTATTCTTTATGGGGTATGGACAAATAAAGAAATGGTTTCTAGAAGACCAAGACGATGAAGAAGATATAGAAGAAGTGGATACTGAGCAACAAACTAGCATTTTTGAAAAGGCGAAGTTTACTAAAACAAGTGATGCTGTTAAAGCGTTAAATG
>CAKVJS010000133.1 GCA_934754755.1 uncultured Erysipelotrichales bacterium | reverse complement strand
CTTGTGTGCCTAGTACGAAACAAGAAACATCCGTTATAGATTCACCCATAGAAGAAACCGGTACTGTGATTAAATCCCCCATTGTAGGTATCTTTTATCGCTCTAGCTCTCCTAATATCGATCCGTTTGTACAGGAGGGTGATACAATAAAAAAAGGACAAGTTCTATGCATTGTAGAAGCTATGAAGGTTATGAATGAAATCAAAGCGCCGATGGATGGTGTTTTAGTAAAAATTCATGTTAAAAACGCTGATTTAATTGAATTTGATCAGCCATTAATGACGATAGAAGGGTAGATATGTTTAAAAAAATATTAATCGCAAATCGCGGAGAAATTGCTGTACGTATTATCCGAACATGTAAAGAATTAGGAATCGAAACAGTAGCCATATATTCTACAGTAGACAAGCATTCCTTACATGTACAATTAGCCGATCAGGCAATTTGTATCGGTGAGGCACGGGCGATCGATAGTTATTTGCATATAAAAAATATATTAGCTGCGGCAACCATGGCAGGCTGTGATGCGATTCATCCAGGTTTTGGTTTCTTATCGGAAAATGCTTCTTTTGCGGGCTTGGTAGAAGATTGTGGGATGACCTTTATTGGTCCAAGTAAAGAAGCCATTCATAAAATGGGTAATAAATCAGTGGCCCGTAAAATCATGCAGGAGTCTGGTGTCCCCGTTGTCCCCGGAAGTGATGGCAATGTGCAGTCAATCGAGCAAGCAAAGACTATCGCTAATGAAGTCGGATATCCAGTTTTGATTAAAGCAGCGGCTGGAGGTGGTGGTCGCGGCATGCGTAAAGCTTTTAATGAACAAGAGATAGAGGATGCTTTTAGTGCCGCAAAGGCGGAGGCACGCTCTTGCTTTGGTGATGATGAAATGTATATTGAAAAACTAATTCTAGAGCCAAAGCATATTGAATTCCAAATTTTAGCTGATCATTTCGGTAATGTTATCCATCTAGGCGAACGTGATTGTTCGATTCAACGAAGGAATCAAAAAATGATTGAGGAGGCTCCCAGTAAAGCATTGACTGCTGGCTTGCGTAAACAGATGGGAGAGCATGCGATCAAAGCGGCTCTTGGGGCTGGTTATACAAACGCGGGAACGATTGAATATGTACTGGACAAAGAAGGGCATTATTACTTTATTGAGATGAACACACGCATTCAGGTAGAACACCCGATTACTGAAATGGTTACGGGCGTTGATATTGTCCGTGAACAAATACGAATTGCAGCTAGACAACGTTTAGCCTATAAACAATCTGATATTAAAATTCGTGGACATGCGATTGAATGTCGGATTAATGCAGAAAATCCTCGAGAGAATTTCCGACCTTGCCCAGGAACCATAAATAATTTGCATATACCCGGTGGTATGGGGGTTAGAATTGATACTACCTTATATCAGGGATATACGGTTTTGTCGCATTATGATTCCATGATTGCTAAGGTTATTGTATATGGGGGTAATCGTTTGGAAGCAATACGTAAAATGCGTCGCGTGTTATCTGAGTTAGTTATTGATGGGATTGATACGAATCAAGAGTTACAATATATTATTTTGCATAGCAGTATGTATGTAAAAGGAAACTTCGATACTAGTTTTATAGAAAAAAACATAGATGAGATGGTGAGATAAATGGAAGAGCTATTTAAAGACCGGAAAGAGAAGTTGCATATTTTCAAGAATCTTCGTAAAAAAGTATCACAGGGAAATAAAAAAATAAATATCCCGGAGGGCCTATATACGATCTGTTCCTCTTGCGGTGAGTCGCATGTTGCTAGAGATTTAAAGAACTTATTATATGTCTGTCCAACTTGTGGTTATCACTTAAAAATGGAGGCTCACTCACGATTGGAAGAGGTATTTGATAATAGAAAATACCGGGAATTATTCATTAATAAAACAATTTGTAATCCCTTAGAATACCCAGGCTATGAAGAAAAAATAAAACAATTACAAGATACAACTGGATTGGATGAAGCGGTTATTGTTGGTAGTGGCAAAATAGGTGGCTATAAAGCAATCGCTTGTGTAATGGACCCTCGTTTTCTAATGGGAAGTATGGGTAGTGTCGTTGGTGAAAAAATTACCCGGGCAATAGAATGTGCAACAAGGCGCCGACGTCCGATTATCATTTTTACAGCTTCTGGAGGGGCTCGGATGCAAGAGGGGATTATTTCACTCATGCAGATGGCAAAGACTTCGGCTAGTATAGCGCGACACCAAAAGGCTGGATTATTATATATATCGTATATTACAAATCCAACAATGGGTGGTGTTAGTGCCTCTTTTGCATCCCTAGGCGATATCATTATTGGAGAGCCACAGGCACAATTCGGTTTTGCGGGTCCAAGGGTAATTGCTTCTACCGTTAAGAAAACCTTACCGGAAGGATTTCAAAGTACTGAAAACATGTTGCAACAAGGGTTTATTGATACAGTGGTAAATCGTCATTCTATGAAAGCTACGCTTGCTTTACTCTTAAAATTACACAGTAAAGGAGGCGGATCCAATGCTCCAAGAAATGGAAATTAAAATCAAGGAACTAGAATTGGAAATATTTAAGTTACAAAAAGAAGACAATCCTGATAATGATACTCTATTACAAGAATTAGAGGACAAGAAAAAAGAATACCAGAAGAAAGCCTACAAGAACATTACTAGTTATGATCGGGTGTACTTAGCCCGAAAAAAAGACCGTCCCCATACCAAAGAATTTATCGCTAATCTTTTTGACGATTTTATAGAAATGCATGGTGATCGAAAGGGTTCTGATGATGGTTCCATTATTGGCGGCATCGCTACTTTTAATACGCTCCCTGTTACCGTAATTGGTCATGTTAAGGGAAATACATTAGAAGAAAACTTAGCATGTAACTTCGGTATGTCTTCTTCCGGTGGATATCGCAAAGCATTACGCTTAATGCAACAGGCAGAGAAGTTTCATCGTCCTATTATCACTTTTATTGATACACCGGGGGCCTATCCTGGTCTAGAAGCGGAAAAAGAGGGAATTGGAGAAGCAATTGCCCAAAACATCATGGCTATGACAGTGATTCGTGTACCCATTATCTGTATTGTAACCGGTGAAGGAGGGAGTGGTGGAGCCCTAGCTTTAGGCGTCGGTGATCGTTTAGTTATGTTGGAAAATGCTATCTACTCGATTATATCACCGGAAGGCTTTGCTTCTATTCTATGGAAGGATAAGGAAGGTAAACGAGTTGCAGAGGCTAGTGAAGTGATGAAATTAACGGCTAAAGATCTACATGCTAAAAAAGTAATTGATACCATTATTCCAGAACCGCAAGGAGGTATTACTTGTGATAAAGAATTTGTGTACAAACAATTACGGCGATACCTCCAAACCGAGTTAGCTACATTGACCAAAATATCTGTGCATGAATTAACAATGAAACGATATGAAAAGTACCGAACGATAGGTAATGCTAGATGAGTAATCGAGATATTGTCCACCGCGAGGTAATTAATGATTTATTGGTTCGATTATTCAATCAAATTCTAGATATTGAGTCTCGTTATATGCGGGCCCATGGTATTGTTGATATTAGTATTTCGGAGTTGCATTTACTAGAAACGATCAGCACATTCGATTATCCAACGATGTCAGATATAGCACAAAAAGCTATGTTAACAAATGGATCGGTTACTATTGCGATTAAGCGATTAGAAGAAAAGGGATATGTCATACGTCAAAAGGACCAACAAGATCGTCGGGTCATTCGGGTTCGTTTAACTAGTAAAGCGATTAAAAGCTGTCAAATCCATCAGTCATTTCATGATGATATGGTCGCAAATATATGCGATGATTCACCCGTGATTGAAGATGAGATATTATTACAATCATTACAACAACTAGTTTACTTTTTTGATGAAGTAAAAGAAAAATATATAGAGGAATCGATATGGAAGGAATAAAAATATTAGCGACGGGCTATTATGTGC
>CAKVJS010000132.1 GCA_934754755.1 uncultured Erysipelotrichales bacterium | reverse complement strand
TAAAACACCCAATGAAGTAATCAAACAACTCTAACTTACATTAGGTGTTGCACTTAATTTGACAAATCACCTATATAAAAAAAGTACATTATCTAATGATAATATACTTTACACACATATTACTTATTTACTGCTTCATTGCATCGATAACAGATGCCATTTTCCATCTCCGTATCGGTAAAATAATTCCAACAACGAGGACATTTATGACCATCGAAGACCTTAATTTCAATATAAGCACTATCGAATTCTTCCATAGTAGTATCATTGACTAACGCAACATGCGATACTATAAAATACTGTTTTAAATCATCGACTAACTTACTCATATCTTTATACGGTTCTTTTAAACATAACAATACCTCTGCCTCTAGCGAGGAACCAATGACTTTTTCATTACGTTTATTTTCAATTGCTTTTAAAACATCCTTACGAAGTTCTAGGAATCGATCATAATAGGCCTGTATTTCATCATTATTATCAATTTGAATCATTTCTGGCATATCGGTTAAAAAGATGGATTCCTCTTTTTTACTATCGCAAGTAAAGTGATCATACATTTCCTCACAAGTAAAAACTAATACCGGCGATAATAGTCTCATAAAGGCTTTAACATGATGATATAGTACGGTTTGTACTTGTCGGCGACGAATTGCATCCACCGATTGGATATATAAAATATCTTTTGTAAAATCCATATAGAAGGCACTTAAGACATTACTGAAATAATGTAAAATACATTGTTGCCCTTCTGCAAAATCAAATGTATCATATGCCTTTTTACAGGCCTCTACCACAGTGTTTAGCTTTCCTAACATATAGCGATCAACATCACTTAATTGTTTTACGGGCACTATATTGGCTTCCCTAAAATCACTAATATTACCTAACATAAAACGCATTGTATTACGAATCTTACGATAACTTTCAGCAACTTGCTTCATGATACTATCCGATATTCGAACGTCTGATTGGTAGGCACAAGAAGTCGCCCAAAGCCTTAAAATATCAGCACCATATTGATTTGTTAGCTTAATCGGATCGATCGTATTACCTAATGATTTGGACATTTTATTGCCTTTACCATCCAAAACAAAACCATGCGATAAAACAGTTTTGTATGGTGCTTGATTATAACAAGCACAACCAATAATTAAGGAAGAATTAAACCAACCACGATATTGGTCACTACCTTCAAAGTATAAATCAACTGGATACGACAATCCTCTTTCCTTAATGCACCCGGTATGGCTAGAACCAGAATCAAACCATACATCCATAATATCTGTCTCTTTTTTAAAGATTCCATTTGGCGAGTGACTATTTGTATACCCCCCTGGTAATAAATCTTTTTCCTCTTTTTCAAACCAAATATTTGATCCATGTTGGCGTATTAAGGAAGCAATATGTTGAAAAACTTCCTCTTCCATAATCGGCGTTCCATCTTCACAATATATAATCGGTATTGGCAATCCCCAAACCCTTTGGCGGGAAATACACCAATCTCCACGATCTTTAATCATATTATAAATACGAACATGTCCCCACTGATTGACCCAGTGTACTTGATCGATTTGTTTTAATATACTCTCCCGAATCGCATCTACGGAACAAAACCACTGATCGGTAGCTCTAAATATGATTGGTTTTTTTGTTCGCCAATCATGGGGATAGCTATGTTTAATAAAAGATAAATGCAGTAAAGATCCTAATTCTTCTAGCTTTTGTGTAATTATTTTATTTGCCTTATCAACATGTTGTCCCGCTAGAAAAGAACCTGTTTCTGGCATTAAACATCCTCTTTCATTGACAGGACATAACGGCTCTAATCCATATTTTTGGCCAACCAAAAAGTCATCGACACCATGACCAGGAGCAGTATGTACACATCCGGTTCCCGCTTCATCCGTAACATGATTTCCTAAAATAACAATCGTATCTCGTTTATAAAAATCATCGATATCATAGAAAGGGTGATAACAAGTAATACCTTCCAATTCTTGGCCTTTATAACGGGCTGTAATCGCCCCTTCCAACCCAAAAAGTTCCAATAGACTATCACTTAAACTTTCTAAACAGATAAGCTTACCTTTATTTGTTTGTACAACACAATAAGTATAATCCGGATGTAAAGAAATCGCTAAGTTAGCGGGTAATGTCCATGGAGTAGTTGTCCATATAACAAATTTCTCATCACCCTCTAAAATACCTTTACCATCTTTTACTGAAAAGGTAACGTATATGGCTGGTGATTTAATATCATGATATTCAATTTCTGCTTCTGCTAACGCCGATTCAGAAGAATACGACCAATAGACAGGTTTTTTTCCTTTATAAATTAAACCCTTCATGGCCATCGTTGCAAAAATATTAATTTGATTGGCTTCGTAGGCAGGTTCCAATGTTATATAGGGATGATCATAATCCGCAAATGTCCCCATTCGAATTAGCTGTTGTTTTTGTTTTTCTACTTGTTCCAATGCATAATCATGACATTTCTCACGAAATTCTACCGGAGACATAGTTTTACGATTAACACCTAATTTTTGTATTGCATTTTCAATAGGTAACCCATGCGTATCCCATCCCGGTATCAATCCAGCATCAAAACCTTGGATTTGTTTATAACGCACAATCGTATCTTTAATGATTTTATTTAACATATGACCAATATGCATATTTCCATTGGCATATGGTGGACCATCATGCAATGTGTATGTCGGTCTTCCTTTTGTTTTTTCCTGTACTTTATGATATAAATCCATTTCTTTCCATCGCTCTACATAGCCTGGTTCTTTGGTTGTTAGTTTAGCCTTCATTTCGAAAGTTGTTTTTGGCATATGTAAGGTATCTTTGTAATCCATAGTTTTCTCCTTTCAAAAAAACGCCCCTAAATAAAGGACGTATGTAGTACGCAAACCACCTTGTAGTATAACTCTTGCATATAATCGTAACGTGATTAACGGCTGCTTTTACTCTACGTTCAAAGTGCCACTCCAGAGTGATCGTGATATGTAGGTATATCGATTTGCACCAACCATCGACTCTCTAAATTACTACTATATATCCACTGTCTCCTTCATTGTGTTTATGATTGTTTTTTTTCTAAAGCTTCTTCTTCCTCTTCACTAATATAATTATATACTTCTGATTTATCAATCGTATCAATAATATCCTTAGACATTTGTTGGACAGATTTTCTAAAGCGAATCGATTGATCTCTAAATTCACTTAATTCGGCAGATAAGTTTCTTACATACTCCATCGATTCTTTTAATATCATATTGGCATTCCGTTTCGCTTTTTCAATTAGCTCACTTGCCTCTTTTAGAGCTAGACGGGCAATTTCTTTATTTGTCTTTTCGGTTATATCGGCCTGTCTTTCTAAGCTTTGATTTTGTTCACGGATCCTTGTCAATTGTTCTTGTAACATAGTTACTTCATTCTGTAAGGCAGAAATTTGTCGCTTATCAGCTTCCATCTGTGCTTCCACATCCTGTTTATTATATCCTAATAACTGCGTACCAAATTGTTTCAATGTCTCACCTTCTCTTTTTCACGGCTACAAATATTATTTAGTATTGACCATTATGTACCATGATTATTCTTCGATTTCATCATCGTCTAATTGAATATTACCTTCGACACCAACGTTGCGTGGCGTACAAAGGAAAATCTTTGGTCCAATATGTTGAATATCTCCATCAATCGCAAAGATTACACCACTTAAAAAATCAACAACACGTTTCGATTGTTCCTTTTGTAGACGGTGTAAGTTTACAACAGCTGCCTTTTTTTGTTTTAAGAAAACAGCGATATCTTGTGTATCGGAATAAGCCCTTGGCTCAAATAACACTAAATGGCTATCTTTATTCGCATTTAACGCTTTAACAGCATCACTTGTTTTCGTGAACTTCGCCTTTTCAAAAATGCTAGTTTGTTGCTCAGTATCCACTTCTTCTATATCTTCTTCATCGTCTTGGTCTT
>CAKVJS010000131.1 GCA_934754755.1 uncultured Erysipelotrichales bacterium | reverse complement strand
CTTTATTATCGCAAAAATTGTGCTATAATGTCACAAGAGGTGATTGTATGATAAATTTGTCTAATGTGACAAAAGTATATAAAGGAGGCGTCCGAGCCTTAAACGATATTACACTACGCATAGAAGATGGTGAATTCGTTTATATTATCGGATCTACAGGAGCCGGTAAATCGTCCTTTATCAAACTGTTATATCGGGAGGAAAAACCAACTACAGGTAAAGTAGAAGTAGTAGGGTATGATGTAGCTAAAATTAAGAACTATAAAGTCCCCTATTTTCGTCGTAATCTTGGTGTAGTATTTCAGAACTTTCGATTATTACCTAAAAAAACAGTATTTGAAAACGTTGCCTTTGCTTTGGAAGTAATCAATTGCCCCACGCATATGATACGCAGAAATGTACGAAAGACACTACAATTAGTTGGCCTAGAATCAAAAGTTAATAATTTTCCCCATGAGCTCTCTGGAGGCGAACAACAGCGTGTTGCCATTGCAAGAGCGATTGTTAACAACCCCAAAATACTGATTGCAGATGAGCCAACCGGGAATCTGGATCCAGATACTTCAAAAGAAATATTAGCTATTTTGGAACGTATCAACGAGGAAGAAAAGACAACTGTATTAGTTGTTACACACGATCGGGATATTGTCCAGAGTCATAAAAAACGGACCATTCTAATGGAGGATGGTTGTATCAATATGGATAGCAGTGCGGGGGGGTATGTACAATGAAAGAATTATATATTTCCATTAAACTAATCCCTAAACATTTTATAACCGCCTTTCGCAATATATGGCGTAATGGGGTTATGTCTTTTTCTTCTATTTTTGCGGTAACGATTACCCTATTATTAGTAACTTCTGTGGCAACCATTGCTTTAAATATCAATAAAATGAGTTCTTCTATTGAAAATGAGGTTAATATCTATGTGAAACTGGATCGAAATATTTCAAATGAT
Organism: uncultured Erysipelotrichales bacterium; assembly: GCA_934754755.1. Taxonomy (GTDB): domain Bacteria; phylum Bacillota_I; class Bacilli_A; order Erysipelotrichales; family Coprobacillaceae; genus CAKVJS01. The sequence goes on along the minus strand of CAKVJS010000131.1, from coordinate 3,032 downwards.
GAGGAAAAAGCAGTAGGGGATCAAATTAAGCAGTTGACTGGCATTCGAAGTGTAACTTTTCATACAAAGGATGAAGAATTAACGCGCCTTTCCAAGGGGTGGAGTGATGCGGATCATGTTTTTGAACAATATCGCAAGGATAATCCATTAGGTTCTGCCTATGAGGTGGAAGTTGTGGACGCGAAAGATATAAAAATGGTCTCTACTAAGATTGGTAGTATTGTCCATGTCAATGAGGCAAGCTATGGTGGAGAAGCGACTGGTAAAATGATTAATACTATGAAAACAGTGCGGACCATAGGTTTTGGAGTCATTATTGCCTTAAGTATAATTGCCTTATTAATGATCGCTAATACCATTAAAATTACTATTACATCCAGACAATCCGAAATTGGTATTATGCGTTTAGTAGGTGCCAGCAACTGGTATATTCGCTTGCCTTTTATGTTGGAAGGTATGTTAATTGGTATTATTGGATCTATTATTCCGATTCTTTGTTTAGTCTTTGGCTATTCTTTCCTTTACGAAGCCACAAGGGGTAGCTTTGCATCGATTAATATGTTGGAATTATTAAAACCAAACCCGTTTATTCGAAACTTATCACTCATCATTCTAGGTCTAGGATCAGGGGTAGGCTTAATAGGAAGCCTGGTTTCTGTTCGACGCTTTTTAAAATTATAACTAATCATATAATATAAAAGGAAGAATCGAATCTTCCTTTTTACGTTGAGGAAATTATCAATTTTTATTAGAAAATGTAATAATTAATAATTTATATAACATAATTAACATAATAAAACATTTACATCATTATCAAATTATATGATATAGTCTTCCTTGAACTGTTAGAAAGGAAGAGTATGTATGCCAACTAATAAAAAAGAAAATTATATATTTACGGCTATTATGTGTTCATTAATGGTATTAGGGATGAGTATATACAATCTAGTATTACATAATGCCTTAACATTAGAAGAACTTATTAAGGGATATATTCCCGGACTTATTATAGCCTTTATTTTAGATGAATTTATTGTTAGTTTTTTTGCGAAATTTGTTGTATCGATTATGCCTATTAAAGAGGATAATAAACTACACCTTATTTTAACCATGACATTCTCTATGGTACTTGGAATGGTGACTTTTATGTCTTTGTTTGGAGTTATTATGGAAGTAGGGATTACAGAACATATATCATCGGACTATATCCTTGCATGGAAAATGAATCTAATTGCTGCATTACCTTTACAATTGATCATTGTTGGACCAATATCACGTAAAGTGTTAACTATGGTACAAGCATAAAAAATATAGGCTAATCAATGGAGGGTTGTCCCTCCATTTTTTAGTAAATTAAATTTATTTGTATTTATTCGAACATATGGATATAATGGTTATGCTAAAACAAAAGGAGAAAATGTATGATCGCAACACAAAATATATCTTTACGCTATGGGGATCGAGTGCTATTCGATAATGTTTCGGTTACTTTTAAAAATGGTAATTGTTATGGGATTATTGGTGCCAATGGAGCAGGTAAATCAACGTTTTTAAAAATACTATCAGGAGAATTAGAACCGAATAAAGGTAGTGTTGTTATGGAGCCTAATAAACGCCTGTCCGTATTAAGACAAGATCAATTTGCGTATGAACAACATAGTGTTATTGAAACGGTAATAATGGGTAATCAGCGTTTATATGAAATTATGCAGGAAAAAGAGAAATTATACGCTAAAGCCGATTTTAATGATGAAGATGGAATTCGCTTAGGTGATTTAGAAAGTGAATTTGCGGATATGAACGGATGGAACGCAGAGGTGGATGCGGAAATTCTATTGCATGGATTAGGTCTTAGTACCGAATTACATAGTTTAAAAATGCAGGATTTAGATGGAAAACAAAAGGTTAAAGTGTTATTAGCGCAGGCCCTGTTTGGTGATCCAGATATTCTTTTACTCGATGAGCCAACTAACAACTTGGATATTGATAGTATCAATTGGTTGGAAAATTTCTTATTACATTTTAAAAATACAGTACTGGTAGTAAGCCATGATCGTCATTTCCTAAATACAATATGTACCCATATTGCGGATATTGATTTTAGTCAAGTACAAGTATATGTAGGAAACTATGATTTTTGGTATTCTTATAGTCAATTACAAACGCAGCAGGCAAAGGATCAAAATAAGAAAGCAGAAGCAAAGAAAAAGGAATTAGAAACTTTTATCGCAAGGTTTAGTGCCAATGCATCAAAGGCAAAACAGGCTACCTCTAGAAAAAAATTACTAGAGAATTTAGAAATGGTAGATATTAAGCCTTCTTTACGAAGATATCCATATATTGCTTTTAAACCAAACCGTGAAGTAGGAAATATTATTCTTAATGTTGATAACTTATCAAAAACAGTAAATGGAAAGAAAGTTCTAGATAAAGTTTCCTTTTCGGTGAATGCGCACGATAAAATTGCCTTTGTTGGAAACGAAGTTGCAGTAACTACCTTTTTTAAGATTATTATGGCTGAATTAGAGGCCGATGAAGGAAGCTTTCAATGGGGTATAACAACCTCACAATCATATTTTCCAAAAGATAATTCAGCTTACTTTAAGGAGTGTGATTTATCACTCATTGATTGGTTACGTCAGTTTACCAGTCAAGATGTTTATGAACAAGACCTAAGAAATTGGCTAGGTAGAATGTTGTTCTCTGGCGAAGAGGCGACAAAGAAAGCATCGGTTCTATCTGGTGGAGAAAAGGTACGTTGTATGCTGTCTAAAATGATGATGGAAGAAGCTAACGTCTTAGTATTTGATGATCCAACCAATCATTTAGATTTGGAAAGTATTCAAGCATTAAATCAAAGTTTAATTACATTTAAAGAAAATATATTATTTACGAGCCATGACCATCAATTTATACAAACGATTGCAACTCGAATTATAGAATTCAGTGATGAAGGATGCAAAGACTATTTATCAACATATGATGAGTATCTATTAAAAAATGGACATAAAATTTAGTATTTTATGTTTTCC
>CAKVJS010000130.1 GCA_934754755.1 uncultured Erysipelotrichales bacterium | reverse complement strand
CGGATGAACGCAATATAATTTATAAGATCATAGCGTATATGCAATCAAAATATAACATTCGTAAGGGCGTTAAGGTGTTTGTTTATAAGCATATACCAATGCAGGCTGGATTAGCTGGGGGTAGTACTGATGGAGCAGCTGTTATCAGAGCTGTAAATCAATTGTTTCGCTTACATCTATCAACGCAAGAAATGATGCAGTTGGGAAGAGAAATAGGTGCTGATATTCCTTTTTGTGTATATGGAAAAAAGGCTTTAGTACAAGGGATAGGTGAAAAAATTATTCCCATTTCACAATCTTTACGAGCTCGCATTTTGTTAGTGAAACCCAAAAAAGGGGTATCCACAAAAAAAGCCTTCGCTAATGTAAAGTTAAATCCTACGCCTTATGACCATATAGAGGCGATGAAACAGGCGATCAAGGAAAATCGATATAAAGAAATAGTAACACACCTTCATAATGATTTAGAAGTACCATCGAAAGCCATTGTACCTGAAATAGAGGAAATTAAACAAACACTATTGGCACTAGGCTTTGATGGAGCACTCATGTCAGGAAGTGGCTCTTGTGTATTTGGTATAACTAGAAATAAGTTAGTATTAGAAAAAGGGTATCAGTTTTATCGGCGTAAAAAGATATTTGTATGTAAGAGTAAAATAATCAATAAATAGCATGGAATAAAGAAAATGGTTACAAATAATGTTAAAGTATATTCTTATAAAATCTATGGATTATACTTTTTTTTGTTATGAAATTTTGTTAAAATGGGGTTGACAAAGGGGTGTATTAATGAAAACTTATGCGATTGTTATGGCTGCAGGAAAAGGTACCAGAATGGTTTCGAATAAACCAAAAGTTTTACATGAAGTATTATATAAACCAATGATTCTTCATATCATTGATGCTTTAAAGGAAATGCAGGTAGATCACATATATGTTATTGTTGGCCATCATGCTAAGGAAGTAGAGGCAATGGTGCAGGACGATAGCATTACGTTTGTATTACAAGAGGAACAGTTGGGTACAGGTCACGCCCTACTGCAAGCCAAATCATTGTTGGCTTCTAAGGCGGGAACTACGATTGTCTTAAATGGGGATGCACCGCTCATTACGAGTCACACTTTACAAAAATTGAAAGAATACCATATACAACATCAATTGCAGGCTACTGTTATGAGTTGTGATTTACCATCAGAAACACATTTTGGTAGGATTATAAAAACAGCAGGTAAATTACAGCGAATCATAGAGTACAAGGATTTACAAGCAGATCAAAAAAACATACAGGAGATGAATGTAGGTGAGTATTGCTTTAATAATAAGGAATTATTTAAAGCATTAGAATTAATTACTAATAATAATGCACAAAAGGAATATTATATAACTGATTTATTACAAATTATGAATGCTAAAGGGCTACATGTCGATAGTTATAAAATCGATGATTTTACGGAAGTCGGTGGCATTAATAATCGTAGTGAGTTATATGAAGCAACAAAGGTACTACAAAGGCGAGTAAATCAAAAGCACTTGAATAATGGCGTTAGTATTATTGACTTAGATAATACATATATCACAAATGATGTGAAAATTGGAATGGATACTATTATTGAGCCAGGTTGTATCATCAAAGGAAAAACGGAGATAGGAAAAGGGTGTCGCATTGGGCCTTATTGTGAATTAGATAATGTCATCATTAAAGATCAAGTGGAAATAAAGCAAAGTGTAATTAGTGACAGTATTATCGAAGAGGGTGTAGATATTGGTCCGTATGCAAGGTTACGTACTAACTGTCATATTTTAGAAAATGTACATATAGGAAATTTTGTAGAAATGAAAAAGACAACTTTTGGAAAACGAAGTAAGTCAGCACACTTAAGTTATATTGGTGATGCAAAAGTTGGACAAGATGTCAACATTGGGTGTGGTACTATTACCGTTAATTACGACGGTAAAAACAAATCCCAAACAGTTATTAAAGATCGTGCCTTCGTTGGATGTAATAGCAATCTTATTGCACCCGTAGAAGTGGGAGAAAAAGCATATGTAGCAGCAGGCTCTACAATTACTCAAAATGTCGATTCAGATGCGCTTGCAATCGCGCGAGCAAGACAAGAAAACAAAACAAATTATGTACCAATACTAGAACAAAAAAGAGAAGAAAAAGGAAGAAATGGTGACAAATAATGAAAAATAAAATAACAATCTTTGCCCTGTCCGCAAGTAAAAAATTGGCGCATGATATCGCAGCTAAATTAAGTTGTGATGTTGGTAAATGTAATGTGAATCATTTTGCTGATGGTGAAATACTTGTTGAAATTCAAGAATCAGTACGTGGAAAAGATGTCTTTATTGTTCAGTCAACATCCAATCCAGTTACCGAAAATTTAATGGAAATATTAGTATTGGCGGATGCTTTAAAACGTGCCTCAGCAAAAGAGATTACCGCTGTTATACCGTACTTCGGGTATGCTAGACAAGACCGTAAGGCCCAACCAAGACAACCGATCACCTCTAAACTAGTCGCTGATTTACTGACAACAGCTGGTGTTACGAGAGTTGTTACAGTTGATTTACATGCTGCTCAAATTCAAGGATTCTTTAATATTCCAGTGGATGAAATGCAAGCATTACCTTTGTTAGCACATTATTTCGTAAACCGCAATCTAGAGAATATATGTATTGTTTCTCCGGATCATGGTGGGGCAACGAGAGCTAGAAAATTGGCAGTTCTTCTAGATGCACCTGTAGCGATTATAGATAAACGACGACCAAAGCCAAATGTTGCAGAAGTAATGGGTGTTCTAGGGGATATAAAAGGAAAAAATTGTATCGTTATTGATGATATGATTGATACCGGTGGAACGATTATAGCTGGTGTTGAAATGTTAAAAAGTGAAGGGGCATTAAGTATCTCCATTGCTTGCACGCATCCGGTATTCTCTGGAGAAGCCGTTAGTAGGCTAGAAAATTCAGTGGCAGATGAGGTCATTGTTACGGATACTATTACATTACCTGAAGATAAAGTATTTAATAAGGTAAAAATAGTAAGTGTAGCTGGATTACTTTCTAAAACGATAGAAAACATTGAAAATTGTTTACCGGTAAGTGATGTATTTACAAAGTATGATTTTAAAAAATAACTAAAAAATGGAATAATTTAATCTATTTCAAGGTGTCGACAAATAATATAAGTCGGCACTTTTTTTTATTCACTATCCATTTATTCTATTACAATAGTTTTATATTGAGTTGGTAATCAGTCTTTATAAACTATGAAAGGCTGCGTAGAGATCTGTAGGTGCTATGTTGTCAAGAGAGAGGGATTAAAAATTTTAACTCCTATTCAATTTGGAGGTTAAAAAAGATTATTATGCACAATATTATCTAAAAATAAAGGGGATAAAAAAATTTTTTTAATAAAGGTGAAAAAGTATGTATATTATATGCACACTATTTAATATAATAACAGTGTAATAGGTTAACTACAGTGTCTACAAGGATATTTATTTTTTTCCTAAAATAATTCTATCGTTCTATTTACCGACAGGAATTATACTGAGTTAATCATTACTTTTATAGTTTTGTTTAAATAACAGTTTAGTTATTTGACAAAAATATAGTTATTTGTTATTATGCATCAGAGGTGATTTTATGTATTTTGACACACACGTACACTTAAATAGTGATCAATTATTTGAAACACACGGTTTATTTATACGTAGAGCCTTAGACAAGCAAGTGACAAATATGGTTGTTGTTGGCTATGATTTAAAATCTTCATTAAGAGCCGTTACGCTCGCAAAAAAATATGATTTCATCTATGCCGCTGTAGCAATCGGACCAAACGATTGTAAATATACGAGCGATGAAGATATTAAAATCATTGAAAAATACTTAAAAGAGCCTAAGGTTGTAGCCGTTGGGGAAACAGGTTTGGATTATTATTGGGACGAGGTTTCCAAAGAAAAACAAAAAATTGTTTTTGATAGGCATAT
>CAKVJS010000129.1 GCA_934754755.1 uncultured Erysipelotrichales bacterium | reverse complement strand
ATTTTGATGTTACGGGAATTCCAGATACAGTAGATGTAGTATTGCTTGGCCCTACCTTTGATATTTATACGACTAAAGTGAGTAAGAATTATGAGGTATATATCGACCTAAGCAACTATGGTGAGGGTGAATATTCGGTTGAGTATAAAGTTCGTAACTTTTCGTCGGCTTTAGATGTTTTTGTTGCACCAGGGAAGGCAAATGTAAAAATTTCCCAAAAAGAAACCCGAACTTTTGATCTTGGTTATCACTATGAAAATGCGAACGATTTATCGAGTGATCAATCCCTTAGTATTTTAAGTATGGAACATAAACAAGTGGAGGTTCGGGGATCACAGGATCTCTTAGATAAAATATACAGGGTTGATGCGGTTATTGATTATAGGAGTATTCCTTCGCAACAGGGGCCATTCACCTTTAAGGCTAACATAGAAGCTTATGATCGTAGTAACAGACGTGTCGATGTAGAAGTGATTCCGCAAGAAGTGCAGATTGATTGTGAGTTTAGTTGGTATAGTAAGGAGGTCAATATTGTTCCGAATATTGTTGGTAAAGCGCAAGCTGGATTTGCGGTTTCTAGTGTGGATTTTAATCAACAAAAAGTTCGTATTTATGGAGATGAAGAACGATTAAAATCGATTCGAGAGGTGCGTGCAACGATTGATATTACAGATTATAATAGTAACCAAAATCAAAGCCATATTCCACTAGAACTAGTGGAGGGAATCAATCGTATGTCTCTGTCATCTACGAGTGCCACCATCCATATGGATACGGAAAGCAATGTGGAAATAGGGGAAATCCCGATTACAGTAACGAATAATCCGCAAAATTATAAAGTACAATTTAGAAGCAGTAATATGGCTAAAGTACGGTTGATAGGGGCTAGTTCGCTATTGCAGTCGATACAGCCCAGTGATTTGCAGGCATTTATTGATTTAGATGCCTTAGTACCAGGTAATAAAGAAGTACCGGTGCAGGTGCAATCGAGTAATAGCTTATTACGTTGTGTGGTAATTTCTAGGCCAAAAGTTTTGATTAATATAGAGAGGTAGGGAGTAACAATGGGTAAATATTTTGGAACCGATGGATTTCGCGGAGAGGCTAATGTAGATCTAACGGTAAATCATGCATATTTGGTGGGACGCTACTTAGGGTGGTACTTTTCTCAACAACATAAAGCACAAATCGCAATCGGTAAGGATACTAGAAGAAGTTCCTATATGTTTGAATATGCCTTAGTCGCTGGACTTACAGCGAGTGGTGCCGATGCCTATTTATTGCATGTAACAACAACACCATCAATATCGTATGTAGTACGTAGCGAGAATTTTGATTGCGGTATTATGATTTCTGCTTCACACAATCCATTTTATGATAATGGAATTAAAATTATTGATGCCAAAGGGCATAAAATTTCTAGTGAAATAGAAAATCTAATCGAACAATATATTGATAAAAATGGGGACACTTTGCCTTTAGCAGTCAAAGAAAAAATAGGTAGAACCGTAGATTTTTCTATGGGACGTAATCGTTACATTGGCTATTTAATCTCGCTTCCAAGAAGATCTTTTAAAGACTTCAAAATCGGTTTGGATTGTGCCAATGGTGCAAGTAGTGCAATTGCTAAAAGTGTTTTCGATGCCTTAGGGGCGCAAACATATGTAATTAATAATCGGCCAGATGGCATTAATATCAATACCAACTGCGGTTCTACGCATATTGAGGTTTTACAACAATATGTAAAGGAAAATGGTTTGGATATTGGTTTTGCTTATGATGGGGATGCCGATCGTTGTATTGCTGTGGATGAATTCGGAAGAGTTATTAATGGTGATTTAATTTTATATGTTTGTGCTAAATATTTAAAGGAACATGAGGAGTTAGCCAATAATACTGTAGTAACAACAGTGATGTCCAACATTGGGTTATATAAGGCTTTATCAAAAGCAGATATAAAGTATGAAGTAACAGCTGTCGGTGATAAATATGTAAATGCGAATATGGTTGCCAATGGGTATTGTCTTGGTGGAGAACAATCGGGGCATATTATTTTTTCTAAGCATGCGTGTACGGGAGATGGAATATTGACTTCCTTGAAGGTCATGGAGGCTGTTATTGAAAGTAAAAGCTCTTTAGCGAAATTAGTTAAGCCAGTTATGATTTATCCACAATTAATGAAAAATGTTGCGGTAACAGATAAAAAAGCATCGCAACAAGATCCTGATGTTAAAGCGGCCATCGCTAAGATAGAACAATTATTAGGTGACAACGGTCGCGTGCTTGTGCGAGAGAGTGGTACGGAGCCAGTAGTTCGGGTGATGGTTGAAGCAGATACTGATGAGAAATGTGCAAAATATGTAAATGCAATTATTAAAGTAATGAAAGAGAAAGGACATGTTATTAATCAATAACATAGTATTTCCAGTAGGAAATGTAGATGAGGTGAATATCATGCAATTTAGAGTAAATATTATTGATGATGAAAAAAAGTTAAATGATTTAGTAAGAACCTATTTAGAAAAGGAGGGGTATGTAGTATATTCTTTCTATACCTATGATGAAGCACAGATGCATAAAGAGGATCATGTGCATCTTTGGCTAATCGATATTATGTTGGATAAATCGAGTGGATATGAATTATTTAATGAAATAAAGGAGATTCATCCAAAAATGCCAACTATTTTCATGTCGGCTCGTGATCAGGAGTTTGATCGCATTATTGGTTTAGAAAAAGGATCGGATGATTATATTACAAAACCTTTTAATATTAAGGAACTTATTTTACGGGTAAATAACTTAATCAGACGTTCCTATGCGGATCCTTCGCAAATTAGAATTGATGGGTACGATATAAACTTAGAAAAAAGAAGAGTGTATTATCAAGATAATGAGATTATTCTAACAACTAAGGAATACGATTTATTAGTATATTTTTTAACGAATAGAGGGATTGCTTTATCTCGTGAACAAGTATTAGGAAAAGTTTGGGATGAACATTATTATGGTAGTGACCGAGTGGTGGATGATACATTGCGAAGACTGCGTAAGAAACTATCTAAAATAAATATTCGAACAATCTATGGATTTGGTTATCGCCTAGACTAATGTCACTATATCAAAAGATTAAAAAAAAAGTAACAAGACTTTCCATCAATAAGGTTTCACTAAAAAAGCAATTGGTGATCATCTTTACCACTTTATTATTAGTTGTTATCTTATTATTAATGCCCTTTATTGATCGTAACTTAAGTGCCATTGTAGACACAGAGATGTTTACGATGTTAGCCACTGCACAATCTCGCCCAAATGTGGTAGAAAATCGTGGTAGGAGTATATCGGAAAAACAGATCTATTACTTACGTTATGCCAACCATCAGGTAGAAAGTACATTAGCTTCATCAAACTGGGATACATATAATCTATTTTTCAATGTCTTCGCAAAGAAAGTAGATCGAATCTCGCATAATGAAGTTAGTGTTATTGAGGCTAAGGCTCGGTATGATAAAGGCAATATTTATTATCGAGTCATTAAGGAGGCAGGCGATGGTTGTTTAATTGCCTTCGCCTATGACAATTATTATGATTCTTTGATTGCTAGTTTAAAAAGGCAGATTATTTATGTCGCCTATATAGCTATTTTTGTTATCGCAGTGATTCTGTATATTTGGGTCAATACACTTCTTAAGCCATTAACATTGATTAAAAATTATATAAATGATATTAAAGTAGGGAAACGAAGTACATTATATATTCACCGCAATGATGAAATCGGAATTGTATCCGAAGCATTAGTTGATATGAAGGAATATATTGATAAACAAAATAAAACCAAAGAAGAAATGATCCATAATATTTCTCATGACTTAAAGACACCAATTGCATTAATAAAAACATATGGACAAAGTATTAAGGATGGTATCTATCCCTATGGTGACAAAGACGCATCGATCGATGTTATTTTAGAAAATGCTGATCGACTAGAAAAAAAAGTATATAGCCTTTTATACCTAAATCGTTTGGACTATATGCAATCTAGTGAAAAACAAGAAAGTATTGC
>CAKVJS010000128.1 GCA_934754755.1 uncultured Erysipelotrichales bacterium | reverse complement strand
ACGGAGAGGTTAAGCAATATATACAATATTTTTTAGAACAGTTAAAAGACCAATGTCCTTCTTGTCATGCTTTTACTATGGATCGTATTGATATAGATGATAAACGTGTTGTATTACAGGCATGTAATGCGATAGAATTAGTACAATTAGAAGATTTATGTCGGGAATTACAAAATCGACTGCACGATGTAGGCATACATAAAAAAGTCAGATGTAAAATAAATGAAGATGATCCTGCCTTTAAGAGCCTACAACAGGAAATGAATACTTTCCAACCAGTAGCTGTTGATATATCTTTAGAAAAAGAGTTACCTAAAAAAGCAGTGACAAACTCATATTATAATAAAAAAGGTGCTATTGAAGTTTCTTTAGATGATATAGATAGTCATACAATGGATCGAAATATTAGTGTGAAAGGATATGTTTTTAAAACCGAAAGTATCGTAAGTCGTACAAAAAAAATGATTCAATCCTTATGGATAACAGATTATACAAATTCAATAATTGTAAAACGTTTTGAAAATAAAACAAGTAATACACGAGAAGAAATGAAGATTGTCGAAAATGGCAATGTATGGGTCAAGGTCCGTGGCGAGGCTCGCTTTGATGATTATGCTAAAGAAACGGTTATTCTTGCTAGAGAGGTCGAAGTGATTAAGGGACCTCCTCCTAGAAACGATACGGCAAGTGAAAAACGGGTGGAGCTTCATACCCACACAAAGATGTCTACCATGGATGGTATTGGCACAATTAGTCAATATGTAAAAACCATTGCCTCTTGGGGACATACAGCCATTGCTTTAACCGATCACGCGAATATTCAATCTTTTCCAGAAGCGCAAATGGCTGCAAAAAGTGCCGGTATTAAAATGATTTATGGTATTGAAATGAATGTTGTGACACCAGCGTTACAAACAGTATTAAACCCTATGGATACTTCCATTGAGAGTGCAACCTATGTTTGTTTTGACTTAGAAACAACAGGACTTTCTGTTGTCCATGATGGAATTACTGAATTTGGTGCTGTAAAAATTCGTAATGGCGAAGAAGTAGAGCGACTTCAAAGTTTCATCAATCCGGAAAAGAAAATAAGCGCAAAAATAACTAGGCTTACGAGTATTACCAATGATATGGTGGCTTCAGCTCCTACTATTCAAGAATTTTTACCAACCATACTTGCTTTTTTTGAAGGTTGTATATTAGTGGCTCATAATGCAAAGTTTGATGTCGGTTTTCTAAACACGAGTCTACAAAGAAGCGGGCAACCGGAATTACAGAATATCGTTATTGATACCTTGCCCTTAGCTCGAGCGATATTGAAACCATTAAAATCCTATCGATTGGGTAATGTTTGTCGCCAATATCGAGTAACCTATGACGATGAAGTAGCCCACCGCGCCGATTACGATGCTCAAGTTTTAGCTGATGTATTTACCATGATGACACATCAATTAATGCAAGAGGGTAAATATAATATTTTAGATCTGTTACGGGTGGTCAAAGGAGATACGTATAAAATGGTATATCCATACCACGTTACCGCACTCGCTAAAAATAAAAAGGGTTTAAAAAATATGTTCCTGTTAGTAAGCGCCTCTAATACTACTTATTTTCATAGAGAACCGAGGGTGCCTAGGGAATTATTAGAACAGTATCGAGAAGGCTTATTACTCGGAAGTAGTTGTTATCGAAGTGATGTTTTTGAAGCTGCTTTGAATCAATCTGATCGTGTTTTAGAAGAAGCGATGGCTTTTTATGATTACATTGAGATCCAGCCGTTAGAAGATTATTATCACCTGATTGATCGAGGTAAATTGGAGTCGGAAGAACAATTAATTGTTTCTATGCAAAGACTGATTGCTATGGCTAAAAAGTTAAATAAATTAATTGTTGCTTCTGGTGATGTTCACTTTTTAGAACCGACAGATAAAATTTATCGTGATGTTTTAATATCTAATCCAACGATTGGGATTAATCATACGGCCCATCCCTTATGTGATCGTCGCAATCCAAAAGCATTTACACCAAACCAATATTTGCGTACAACGGATGAAATGTTAGCTTGTTATCCATACCTAAAAAAAGAGGAAACATATGAATATGTCGTAACGAATACCAACAAGATCGCTGCGATGATAGAGGAGATGGAGCCGGTTCATGATAAGTTGTATACACCCCACATTGAAGGAGCCGACGAACAATTACGTACGATCTGTTATGAAAATGCGCATCGTATCTATGGTGAAAAGTTACCTACTATAGTAGAAGAAAGATTACATAAAGAATTAGAAAATATCATTAAACATGGTTTTGGAGTCATCTACTATATCGCCCATAAGTTAGTGAAAAAATCAAATGAGGATGGCTATGTAGTTGGATCTAGGGGATCGGTTGGTTCTTCTTTTGTCGCTACTATGGCTGATATTACAGAAGTAAATCCACTTCCTCCCCACTATATTTGTAGTCATTGTTGTCATAGTGAATTTATCGATGATGAAAATATTAGTGATGGGTATGATTTACCAGACAGGGAATGTCCCCATTGTCAGCATCCATTAAAAGGTGAGGGACATAATATTCCATTTGAGACCTTTCTAGGTTTTAATGCCGATAAGGTACCGGATATTGACCTTAACTTCTCGGGGGATTATCAGTGGAAGGCGCATGATTATACGAAAGTATTATTTGGTGAGGACAAAGTATACCGTGCTGGAACGATTTCGACAGTAGCACAGAAAACTGCCTATGGTTTTGCGAAAGGATATGCAGAGTTAACCGGACAAGAAAATACGATGCGTAGTGCTGAATTAGAGCGTATTGCAATTGGCTGTGAAGGGGTAAAACGGACGACCGGGCAACACCCAGGTGGTATTATTGTTATTCCGGAAAATATGGATGTGTATGATTTTACACCGATCCAATATCCAGCGGATGATATGTCCTCTTCCTGGAAAACGACCCACTTTGATTTCCATGCCATTCATGATAATGTGTTAAAGCTAGATATTTTAGGACATGTGGATCCAACCGTGATTCGTGCCTTGCAAGATTTAACCGGTGTGGATCCAAAGACAATACCAACCAATGATCCCAAGGTAATGAGCTTATTTAATAGTACCAAAGCACTTGGGATTGATTTAAAGTATATCAATTGTAAGACAGGAGCCTTAGGCTTGCCTGAATTTGGAACGACCTTTGTTCGGGGCATGTTAGAACAAACGAATCCTAAGAATTTTAATGACTTAGTTATTATTTCTGGATTATCACATGGAACCGACGTGTATTTAGGCAATGCCGAAAAATTGATCCGCAATGGAACTTGCACACTTTCCGATGTTATCGGTTGTCGGGATGATATTATGGTGTATCTTATCGAAAAGGGATTACCGAATAAAGATGCTTTTGATATTATGGAGATAGTACGAAAAGGGAAATCACAAAAGGTGTTTCCGGAGAAAAAATACGAGGAACTCATGTTAAAACATAATGTTCCCCAGTGGTATATTGATTCTTGTAAAAAAATTAAGTATATGTTCCCTAAAGCCCATGCTGCTGCTTATGTACTTTCCGCTGTTCGGGTAGCTTGGTGGAAACTATATTATCCGCGAGAATATTATGCTGTTTATTTTACAACTCGTTGTGATTTCTATGATATTGAAACATTAATCCAAGGTAAGGATGCCATTCTTGCTAGGCGGAAGGAAATCGACCAAATGCGAAGTGAACGCAGGTCGACGAATAAGGATGAAGGTTTATGGGATGTTTTTGAAATTGCATTAGAGATGATCGAAAGAGGCTTCCATATTAACCCGATTCAATTAGAAGGATCCGATGCGAACCAGTTTGTTCTAGATCCAAATGATGATAAAGGATTGATACCACCTTTTGTGGCGGTTGATTCGTTAGGGGAATCGGTAGCTAATACCATTATTGAAGCTAGAAAAAAGTACCCTTTCTTGTCCAAAGAGGATGTTATAAAACGGACGAAATTGAATCAATCCCATATTCGAATCCTAACCAAGATGGGTGTTTTTGAAGGCTTGCAGGAAGAAAATCAAATGTCTTTATTTTAGTGGGTAAGAGTTTGATAACATTTGCATTACCATGTATTGTATGTTATACTGTGC
>CAKVJS010000127.1 GCA_934754755.1 uncultured Erysipelotrichales bacterium | reverse complement strand
TAAAGGTTCTATTCACTTTTTTCTATCCTTGATTTTTAAAAGGTGAGTTTTGTCTCACATCAATTGTAAACTAACACCGAGCTATATTAATATTTGTATATATATTGACATATTTGGTAACAAAAGGTATAGTATATAGTACGCTATGTAATAATTAGATCGGGGTGATATAGGTGAAAGATGGAGATAGAGTAGGTGTATTAATGAAAAAGATTTGTACATTTCTCGTTGCAGATATCAATAAGGTTTTAAAAGAGTATGATATTACCAAATCACAGATGGATGTTCTTCGCTATATTACTAGGCAAGAAAAGGAAGTAAGCCAGCGTGATATAGAGGAATTTTTTGGTATTACCAATCCAACCGTATCTGGTATTGTGAAGCGTTTGGAACATAAGGAATTAATCCATCGTAAAAATTCTCCAACCGATGCTCGGATCAAGTATATTTATAAAACAAAAAAGGCAGATGAGCTATTAGAAACATTAAAACAAATCATGAATGAAAAAGAAAAACAAATTAGTCGCGGTTTAACAAGCCAAGAAATAGAGCAGTTATATGATGTCTTAAATCGTATTCTAAAAAATATAAACAAACCGTAAGATTAGATGTGTATTGCGCTATATAAGGAGGTAATAGTATGGTAAAAACAATCGTATCACAATTTAAAGAATTTAAAAAAGATGCTTTATTAACGCCGTTATTTGTTGTCTTGGAGGTATTATTTGAAATTGCTATCCCATTTCTTATGGCTATCATTGTCGATCAAGGGGTAGCGAAGGGAGACTTGCATTTAGTCTTATCGTATGGTATTGCGATGATCTTTTTAGGATGTGGTTCCTTAACTGTTGGGACATTAGCTGGGCGTTATGCAGCACGTTCGGCTACCGGACTAAGCAAGAATTTAAGACAAGCTATGTTTTATAATATTCAAAACTTCTCTTTCGCCAATATCGATAAATATTCAACGGCCGGATTAGTTACACGATTGATGACCGATGTTACCAATGTACAAAATGCATTTCAAATGTCTATTCGGATGTGTATCCGAGCACCCCTTATGTTACTTTTTTGTATGGCAGTTATTTTTTATTTAAATGTAGAAATCGGTTTTGTATTATTAGGTACGATTATTTTCCTTTCTATTGTTTTAGGATCTATTATCTATTTTGCGCATCCTTTATTTAGGGAAATATTTAACACCTATGATGCATTGAACTCGGTGACACAAGAAAATATAAATGGAATTCGCGTTGTAAAATCTTTTGTTCGGGAAAAACATGAAACAGATCGATTTAAACATGTTTCACATTTAATATATACATTGTTTAAAAAAGCAGAAAATAAGTTTGTTTTTAACCAACCAGCAATGCAATTATCTATGTACACATGTATTATTTTTATTTCATGGTTTGGAGCAAAAAAGATTGTAGTTGGTGATTTATCAACTGGACAAATGATGACTATGTTTACATATACATCAACTATTCTCATGAGTTTAATGATGCTATCGATGGTTTTTGTTACGGTCATTATGTCGATTGCTTCTTTGCAACGGATTAGTGAAGTAATTCAGGAAAAACCTTCTTTAAGTAATCCAGAAAGTCCAGTGGATACGATTGCCGATGGATCGGTGACTTTTGATCATGTATCATTTGGTTACTACAAAGATAAAATACATCTAGAAGATATTAATATACAAATAGAATCTGGCCAAACAATTGGAATCATCGGGGGAACTGGAAGTGCCAAGACAACATTAGTGCAACTAATCCCTAGGTTATATGATGTAAGTGCTGGATCGGTAAAGATTGGAAACAAGGATGTCCGTGAGTATGATTTGGATACACTTCGTGATCAAGTATCGGTTGTCTTACAAAAAAATGTCCTTTTTTCTGGAACAATCAAGGAAAACTTGCGCTGGGGAAACCCGGAGGCAAGTGATGAAGAACTTTTACGCGTTTGTCGCTTAGCACAAGCGGATGAATTTATTCAAAGGTTTCCAGATGGTTATAATACGTACATTGAACAAGGTGGAAACAATGTTTCTGGAGGACAAAAACAAAGACTTTGTATTGCCCGGGCATTATTAAAGAAACCAAAGGTATTAATATTAGATGATTCAACAAGTGCGGTAGATACCAAGACAGAATCCTTAATTCGTCATGCTTTCTTAGAAGAAATTCCCGATGTTACGAAAATTATTATTGCGCAACGGATTAGTTCTGTAGAAAGTGCAGATCAAATTATTGTATTACAAGAGGGCAAAATAGAGACGATCGGTACCCACAAACAATTATTACAAAAGAGTCCGATTTATCAAGAAGTATATGCATTGCAGCAAGGAGGTAAAAAAGATGAAACAGACAAATAAAATGGCTACTCTTAAACGAGTATTGCGCTATGTTTTAACAAAATATCCATTGGCCTGTTCATTAGTCTTTATTTTAATCTTAGTTAGTACTGCTGCTAATGTAACCGGAGCTTTATTTATTCAACGATTAATTGATGGCTATATTGCGCCCTATGTAAGTCAGGTAGACCCTGATTTTACGCCATTACTGCATGCTTTAATAGCGCTAGCGAGTATATTTATGATTGGGGTTCTTGCAACCTTAACCTTTAATAAAATCCTAATTCGCGTTTGTCAAGGAACCCTGCGTAAGATTCGAGATGATTTATTTATTCATATGGAAGCTTTACCGATTCAATTTTTTGATACCCATAATCATGGGGATATTATGTCCATCTATACAAATGATACGGATACTTTGCGACAAATGATTTCGCAGAGTGTACCACAAGTATTGGTTTCGCTAGTTACTTTAGTCAGTGTCTTTATTGCGATGTTAACCTTAAGCATTACTTTATCACTCGTTAGTTTGGCGATTGTCTTCATTATCATTTTTGCTTCCCGAACAGTAGCCAATCGAAGTGGCAAGCATTTCTATCAACAACAAATCAATTTAGGTAAAGTAAATGGCTTTATTGAAGAAATGATGGAAGGACAAAAAGTAATTAAAGTATTCACGCATGAACAAGAGGCTAAAGAAGACTTTGATATTGTAAATGAAGAATTGTATCAAAGTGCTCGTAAGGCTAATACGGCAGCTAATATGTTAACACCAATGATTGTTAACTTAGCTTATCTTAGTTTTGCTTTAGTATCCGTAGCTGGAGGAATTATTGCCATCCAAAGTAATAGTGGTTTAACGATTGGTTTATTAGCCTCCTTTTTACAACTAAACAGAGCTTTTAATCAACCGTTAGCGCAAGTATCACAACAGATTAACTTTGTAATTATGGCCTTAGCAGGTGCGGAAAGAATATTTAAGCTATTGGATCAAGATGTCGAAACCGATACAGGTACGATTGAATTAGTCAACAGTAAGAAAGTGGCTGGAAAGCTTGCGGAAAGTGAAGAAAGAACTGGTAGTTGGGCATGGAAACATATCCATCCTGATGGATCGATTGAGTACGTTCCATGGCATGGGGATGTTCGCTTCAACAATGTGACTTTTAGTTATAATAGTGACAAGGTAATCTTACATGATATTGATTTATATGCGAAACCAGGTACAAAAATTGCCTTAGTCGGAGCTACTGGTGCCGGAAAAACTACAATTACAAATTTAATTAACCGTTTCTATGACATTCAAGAAGGAACAATCCTATATGATGGAATTGATATACGACTTATTAAAAAGAAAGATCTACGACGATCGTTAGGAATTGTATTACAAGATACACACCTATTTAGTGGTACTATTATGGATAACATCCGATATGGGAAAATAAATGCAACCGATGAAGAAGTGATCAATGCTGCCAAATTAGCGAATGCGGATGAATTCATTATGCAGCTAGAGCATGGTTACCAAACCCATTTATCTGGCGATGGTGGTAGTCTTTCACAAGGTCAAAGACAATTGCTTGCGATTGCCCGCGCCGCTATCGCTAATCCTCCTGTATTGATTTTAGATGAGGCAACTTCTAGCATTGATACAAGAACTGAAAGTATTGTTCAAAAGGGTATGGATAAACTAATGGAGGGAAGAACCGTTTTCGTTATTGCGCACCGTTTATCTACCATACAAAATTCAGATGCCATTATGGTTATGGATCAAGGACGGATTATTGAACGAGGAAATCATGATGCTTTATTAGAAAAACGAGGTGTTTATTACCAACTTTATACC
>CAKVJS010000126.1 GCA_934754755.1 uncultured Erysipelotrichales bacterium | reverse complement strand
GAGCTACAATAACCCCACCGCGACCATAACTTTGGTGCATCTTTTGTAGATCCTCGGTTCTTTCTTTGTCAAACGCTTTATTTTTATCTTGATTTTGCATATTTTCACCTCGCAATCCTTTACATAAGCTATAAAAATAATAGTGGTAGTATCAATATTATACTATAGTACTTTTGTTTTTTAAATCCTATATACCTATATATATAAAGATTAGAATCAAAATATACTGGCATATTTAATATATAAGAGGAGGTATAGGGGTGTTTTATGATTCAAAGTTAATTTTATCATTAAATTCCATCACTATTTTAAAAGTATTAGTATGCTGAAACGTTATGACTTTTATAAACGTCTATCAAGACTACAAATCTTTATCAATTAGGCTATATACTTACTTAAAATTATGATATACTACAGGTGATAAATAATAAAAATACAGGGAGATTTATATGATTGGATTTTATAGTTATACCGTAATTCTTACATATCTTTCAATGGTTTTTGCGATGGCAGGGATTCATTTATCTTTTAATGGATCTTATCAATGGGCTTTTATATGCCTAATTATTTGTGGTATTTGTGATACTTTTGATGGTATGGTTGCGAGAACTAAGAAGGGTCGAACATTAGATGAAAAACGATTTGGCATACAAATTGATTCACTTTGTGATTTGGTCGCTTTTGGCGTGTTTCCAGCAATTTTGGGTTATAATGTAGGTTTAGAATCAATAGGATGGCTAGCCATAGAAATCTTTTTCGTAATAGCGGCAGTGATTCGTCTAGCATACTTTAATGTAAAAGAAGAAACTAGACAGGATCAAACCAATGCGAAACGGAAATACTATCAAGGATTACCAGTTACGGCTGTTTCCTTCATTTTACCATTGGCCTATGCTTTTCGCTATGTTGTATTAGATCTAGATTATATATACGGTGCACTTATGTTAGTGTGTGGTGTGTTATTTATATTGGACTTTAAAGTACCAAAAATTCAGATTAAGGGAATTCTAGCATTAGGTGTATTAGTTGTTATTGAATTAATCCAAATCATGGTGCGTAGTTAATGAAAGTTGTTGATAGACAGGGCAATTATATTAAAACGAACGAAAAACAAGATCGTCTACTGGCAAAGTTATATGGAACAAAGAGCGGACGGCTTGTCGTGAAAATCATATATCGCCCTTGGGTAACAAAAATTATTGGACGTTATATGAACACAAAATACTCACGAAGAAAAATTGCTCCCTTTATTAACCAGAATAAGATTTCTATGGACGATTATGAGGAGGTTAATTATCCATCCTATAATGCTTTTTTTACTAGAAAAATAATACGCGATAAGAGACCTTTTGATAGCGATCCAAATATTTTAATATCTCCTGCTGATGCGAAACTGTCTTGTTATTCGATAACCAAAACAACTACCCTAATGATTAAAGATACATTATATACACTTAGTGATTTGTTACAAAATGACGAATTAGTTAAGACCTTTGAAGGAGGCACGTGTTTACTGTTTCGACTAACAGTAGATGACTACCATCGGTATCATTATATCGATACTGGTAGCTATGTTAGCCATCGTTATATTCCGGGCAAATTCCATACAGTAAATCCTATCGCTAATGATTATTATCCTATCTACAAGCAGAATGCTAGGGAATATAGTGTATTACAGACGGAAAACTTTGGAACTATCATTCAAATGGAAGTAGGCGCCTTATTGGTTGGGAAAATTAGAAATCATTATGATGCTACCTTTATCAAAGGACAAGAAAAGGGATATTTTGAGTTTGGTGGATCAACCATTCTTGTTTTATTACAAAAAAACAAAGCTATAATTGATGCAGATATTGTTGAAAACACGAAACAAAACAAAGAAACAGTTGTGTTGTTTGGAGAAACTATTGGTACAAAGAGGAGAGATGAGGATGAGTAAAGTAATTGCGGTTACCAATCAAAAAGGTGGAGTCGGAAAGACTACCACAAGTGTAAATCTATCAGCGGCTTTAGCTTATAATAAATACAAGGTATTGCTCATTGACATGGATCCTCAGGCGAACACAACGCAAGGGATCGGAGTGGATCGAGTTGCCATAGATAAAAGTACATATCATGTGTTGGTGGAACAAACACCACTATCGCAAATCATCAAAGAAACCTATATAAAAGGTTTAGATATTGCCCCTGCCAGTATTGATTTAGCGGGTGCTGACTTAGAACTTAGTAGTGTTACTAAAGGGCGTGAACAACGATTACGTACAGCTATACAATCAATTGAGAGTGGGTATGATTTTATTATCATTGATTGCCCACCTGCTCTAGGTTTGCTTAACACAAATGCCCTAACAGCTTGTCACTCTGTATTAATTCCTGTGCAGTGTGAGTATTATGCACTGGAGGGATTAACGCAATTATTAAATACGATACTACTCACACAAAATGTCTTCAATGCCAAGTTAACAATCGAAGGCGTCTTGTTAACAATGTTAGACCAAAGAACAAACTTGGGTGTTGAGGTATCACAAGAAGTACGTAAATATTTTAAAGAAAAAGTATATAAAACAAGTATTCCAAGAAATATAAAACTATCCGAGGCACCTTCCGCTGGCGTTTCCATTTTCGACTATGATAAGAATTCCGAAGGGGCAAAGGCATATCGACAATTGGCGAAAGAGGTGTGTAAACGCAATGGCAAATAAAAATAAAAAATTACATTCTGGATTAGACACAATTTTTGGTGGCGACGTACATTCGCTTATTAATGATATTGAACATAACACGCCAAAGTCAGCACAATCCTCGGTTTCTCTTTCCTCAATTCGTGCCAATCCATATCAACCACGACAGTTATTTGATCAGGAGGCATTGCAAGAACTTGCGAATTCCATAAAGGAGCATGGGATATTTCAACCCGTTATTTTAAAAAAAGCAATCCAAGGGTATGAGATTGTTGCAGGGGAACGTCGCTGCCGCGCGGCTAAGAAGGTTGGCTTAACGGAAGTACCAGCCATTATTGTAGATTTTACAGACCAACAAATGATGGAAATCGCATTATTGGAAAATATTCAAAGAGAAAATTTGAATGCGATAGAAGAAGCTCAGGCTTATCAAAACATGATGGAAAAATTACAGTTAACACAAAATGAATTAGCGAAACGTGTTGGTAAATCCAGAAGTTATATCGCAAATATTTTACGATTATTAATGTTACCTGAGGATATTCAAAAATATGTATTAGATGGTAAACTATCAATGGGACATGCTCGTGCGCTTATTACACTAGATAAACAAAAAGCTCAAGAAATTGCGAAGCGTTGTGTAGACAATAGTTTATCTGTGCGGGAAGTAGAAAATATTGTTAAGGGAATAGAGTTAAGCAATAGTAAAAAAGAAAAGCGAAAAGAAAAATCAAAAGAGACAACATATGTCGAAGGGTTGTTACGCAAGAAGTATAGAACAAAAATACGAATGGATGATAAAAGTATTACTTTTGGCTTTACAGATACACAGGATTTAAATCGCCTATTAGAGTTATTAGGTGTTATAGAAGATGTATAAATCTCAGGATGACTAGTAATAGTCATCTTTTTATATAGATGATTCTTGTGTTCCTTTGTTATTTTCTAATTGAATTAAGGGATTATATGAATACATCTACTATACCTTTGCATAGTATGATAGTATATTCTAATGAAAGGGGTATATATGAAAAAAGGAATAAAGATATTTGTGGCGGTATTAATGGTATTGAGTTTTACAGCCTGTAAAGGGAAATCAGAAGTAGAAAAAATAAGTGAGAAATTAAAGGCAGAAAAAATACATTTGCTTAACGCGAATAGTGTAGCGTATGAAATTAAAAAGGATGATAAAGAAAACAATAAAAATAAAAAACAGTTGGATGTTTACTTTTCTGAAAAGGATCAAAATAAAGCAATAGACATTCTCATAAATACAGAAGAGCAGAATGATTCAAGGATTGTTCCTATAACTAAGGATAAAGTTGATCAAGATAAATTAAAAGAATTTTATAAAGATGAAGATCCAAAGAAAATAACAAAGCTCTTAGACGATTACTTAGCTAAACTTAATTGTTCTCTAGCTGAATTATTAACCCATAGTAAAGAATATCTTAATAAACATAAGTCAAAAGAAAATAAAGACGCAAAAAGTAACAAAGAGCCAGAATCTATTACAAAAATAGTAAC
>CAKVJS010000125.1 GCA_934754755.1 uncultured Erysipelotrichales bacterium | reverse complement strand
CCCTTCATGGCAGCCTCAATTTCTTCTACCATTTTATAGATAACATTGTGCAAGCGAATATCAATACCTTCATCCGAAGCCATTTGTCGAACCTTGGCATCCGGACGGACATTGAATCCATAAATAAGTGCCTTCGATGCAGTGGCTAGTAAGACATCCGATTCCGATATAGTCCCAACGCTAGAACGGATAACATTTACTCGCACGCCATTTACATCTATTTTTTCTAAAGAAGCTTTTACTGCTTCGGCTGTTCCTTGTACATCTGCCTTAACTATCACATTTAAATCAATGATTTCTCCGTCTTTAACTTGTGAATATAAATCTTCCAAAGAAAGTGCTGTGTTGGATCTACGTTCTTTATCTTGTCTTTCCTTCATGCGAGATTCCCCAACACTGCGGGCTACCTTTTCAGATTCAAAGACTAAAAATTTATCACCGGCTACCGGTACATCATTTAAACCAGTAATTTCAACAGGAGTTGATGGTAAGGCTTCTTTGATTGCTTTACCATGATCATCTAACATTTGACGAACACGACCAAAAGTTGTACCGACTACAATCGGGTCTCCAGCTTGTAACGTCCCCTTTTGGACTAATAATGTAGCAACCGATCCACGTCCCTTATCTAGTTTTCCTTCAATGACCGTTCCATATGCATATCGCTTTGGATTTGCTTTTAAATCTGCTACTTCGGAGACAACAACAAGGGTTTCTAACAATTCATCAATACCGATATGATTCCGGGCCGATACTTCACAAAAAACTGTATCACCACCCCATTCTTCTGGTAATAGTCCTTCTTCTGCTAGACCACTTTTAATGCGTTCGATATCCGCACCCTCTTTATCAATTTTATTAATTGCTACTACGATTGGTACTTCTGCTGCTTTAGCATGATCAATCGCTTCTTTTGTTTGTGGCATCACACCATCATCCGCTGCTACGACAATGATAACAATATCCGTTACTTGTGCCCCACGCGCACGCATCGCAGTGAAAGCCTCATGTCCCGGTGTATCTAAAAAAGTAATTTTTTTACCATCAACTTCTACTTGATAAGCTCCAATATGTTGCGTAATACCACCAAATTCATCATCGACAATGGCAGATTTACGAATGGTATCCAACAACGTTGTTTTCCCATGATCAACATGCCCCATGATCGTAACAACCGGGCTACGAGTAACGAGATCCTCCGGACTATCTGTCATTTCCATATCTTCAAAATTAACTTTACTTACATGTACCTCTTTTTTAGCCTCAATTCCGAATTCTAAACAAATAAGTTCTACCTGTTCATCCGATAAAGAGGAGTTAATGGTAACCATGGTTCCGAGTAAAAATAACACTTTAATTATATTAGCCGGTGTTTTTCCAACTTTATTGGCAAGTTCACCAACTGTGATTCCTTCTTCATAAACAATAGAACCTACTTGTTGTTGCGTCTCTTTCGAAGCAACATTTGTTGGTGCTGGTTTCTTTCTCGTATTCCTCGATTTACTTTTATGTATTTGTTTAGCCATATTCTCACCCTCCTATTTCTTTTTGTATTGTAGCAGCAAAGTTCTTTTCCGTTATGCCTATAGCAACTCGATTATGTTTTCCCATCGCTTTTGAAATTTCCGCTGTCGTACTGTATATACTATAAGGTATTGCATAATACTTACATTTATCACTTATTTTTTTTTGACTATTAGCACTAGCATCGCTAGCAATGATGACGAAGTATACATCTTTTTGTCGTATTTTCGTAAATAACATTTCGCCTGTTACCGTTTTTCGAGCTCGAGAAGCCAGTCCTATGTGTTGTAATATCCTATTATACACAATATTTTTCCAATTCTTCATAAATTTCCAAGGGTATGGTAACACCTAAGGAGCGTCCCAAAGCATTCCGTTTTTTTGCGATATCCAAAGCTTCTTTACTTTTTTTCAAATAGGCTCCTCGACCATTCATTTTCCCCGTTGTATCAATAAAGACATTCCCTTCTTTACTTCGTACCACTCGAATAAGTTCTCGTTTATCTACTTGTTCATTCGTTGCAACACATTTTCGTAACGGAAGTTTACGCATATCGATCACCTCTAGTCTTGGTCATAATATTCATCATAGGCGTCATAGTCAATATCTTCCTCGTACTTGTTATACTCTTCTTCTTCGAATTCATCAAATAAATCTTCTTGTAAGCTACTATCTTGTTTAACTACTACCTTAGATTCTTCTTTTGTTGGCGCCTCTTTTTCAGGTTCTTCCTGTATTGGTTCCTCTATTTCACTGCGTACATCTTCTTTTTTGGTCTCTGGAATTAGACTTTCTTCTAATTCTGGTTCGGGTTCTTCGTTCGTTATTACTTGTTGTAACATTTCATCCGCAAAAGCCTGTTCAAAGGCAGGCGTTACTAACTCTTCACTAGTATCTTCCATAATAGATAATTGTTTGGCTTCTTGTTCTTCTTTAACATCAATTTTCCATCCAGTTAAACGAACCGCCAATCGAACATTTTGTCCCCGCTTACCAATCGCTAATGAAAGCTGATCGTTTGGTACCACAACTAGGGCGCTGTGTTTTTGTTCATCAATTTTCACAAATAGAACTTTAGAAGGACTTAACGCATTGGTAATAAAAACAACAGGATCATTGGACCAAGCAATAATGTCAATCATTTCACCACTTAGTTCATCCACCACATTTTTAACGCGGCTTCCTTTTGGGCCAACACAAGAACCAATCGGATCAATATTTTCATTGATTGCATAAACAGCCACTTTGCTTCTTTCCCCTGGTTCTCTAGAAACCGATTTGATTTCGACGGTACCGTCATATACTTCGGGAACTTCTAATTCAAATAATCGTTTTACAAAGTTAGGATCCGTCCGGCTAACTGCAATATGTGTCCCCTTTGTCCCTTTATCGACCTCACTAACATATACTTTTAAGTGTTGTCCTTCTTGTAATTTTTCACAAGGAATTTGTTGGTTACTTGCGAGAAAAGCTCCGGTTTTACCAATATTAACAATGGCGAATTTTGGTTCCACGCGATCTACAATTCCGGTAACAATATCATCCTTCTTACTAGCGAATTCATGGTATAAACTTTCTTTTTCCGCCTCCCGAATTTTTTGGCGGAATAGTTGTTTGGTCTGACTGGCCGCCAGTCGACCAATTACATTAACATCCACTTCGGTCTCGACCGTATCACCAATTTCATATTTCGGATTGATTTCTTTTGCTTCTTCTAGCGATAACTCTAGATCTTCATCCTCTAAATCATCAACAACTGTCCGCAATTCAAAAACACGAATCATTCCATCCTTGTCATCGACATCAACACGGATGTTTGCCTCGGCACTCATATAATTTTTCTTATATGCTTTTTCAATAGATTCTTTTAACATAGTAATAAAGGTATCCTTATCAATGCCCTTTTCATCGCTTAATAATTGTAATGCTTCGACAAATTTTTTATTTGTTGCCACTTCTTTATCCTCCTAGAATTTCACCGCATATCGTATAAATGTAATTGTATTATAAGGTAAACAAATCGATTTTTTTACCCCTTTTAGAAAGTATTGAATTGTTATATTTGGCTCTTCTATCTTTCTAATGTATCCCTCTATGTTTTTTTCATTACCGGCTGTGTCCGTCCATTCAACATAAACATATTCATCGATGGCATTTGCAACTTCTTGCCATGATCGAAGCGGCCTTTCAATCCCTGGTGAAGAGACTTCCAAATAATATTCGTTTGTAATGGGGTCTTCTTCATCTAATCGTTGGCTAATACTTTCACTCACCGCTACGCATGTATCCATATCTAAAGTGCCCTTTATTTTCTCTACAAAAATACGCAAGTACCATTCATTATTTTCCTCAACAAACTGGATATCATCTAGGTACACCTGATGCTCGTCTAATGTTGGTGTAATAATACTGCGAATCTTCTCTATAAGTTCCATTGTCTCACCCCAATCCAATAATAAAGAGTGGGTCTCCCCACTCATTTCGTATGAAACTATGCACAGTATAACATACAATACATGGTAATGCAAATGTTATCAAACTCTTACTCACTAAAATAAATGTTAGTTTACAATTGATGTGAGACAAAACTCACCTTTTAAAAATCTAGGATAGAAAAAAGTGAATAGAACCTTTATCATATAAGTTACGACACAAAATGAAAGGAGTTCTATCCACATGAACAGTATAACATATACCCAACGGTATTATCCACATGAATTAAAAAC
>CAKVJS010000124.1 GCA_934754755.1 uncultured Erysipelotrichales bacterium | reverse complement strand
ATATTTAATGTAGTAAGTACTTGCACTTTATGCATACATGCCCTATAATAATAAATACCTGCCCAAGTGGCGAAATTGGTATACGCACAGCACTCAAAATGCTGCGACTATGTCATGTCGGTTCGAGTCCGACCTTGGGCACCAATATTAAAATAACAAACTATACGAGGTAACAATTGTTATCTCTATTTTATTATACAAAAGGAGTTATCCATGAATCCACAATTCTTAGATCAAATGAAATCTTTATTATCATCTGAATATCCAGATTTTATTAAGTCTTTAGAGGAATCCAGCGTAAAGGGCTTCTATACAAACCCACTAAAAAAAGATGTTTTGGATCATCTACCAATGGAGTATATAATAAAACACCCCTATATTTCCAATGGGTATTATTATGATTATACAAAGTATGCTATGGGCAAAAGCCCCTATTTTAATTGTGGTTTATATTATATCCAAGAACCCAGTGCGATGGTTGTTAGTCATCTTTTACCGATACAGGAGGATGATTATATCCTTGATATGTGTAGTGCTCCAGGAGGCAAAGCTTGCCACGTAGCGACGCAGTTATCGTCGCAGGGCTTGTTAGTCGCAAATGATATAAATCGTCTGCGTGCGAAGATTTTATCGCAAAATATAGAACGCTTTGGCATATCGAATGCTATCGTAACAAATATTGACCCAACTGCCTTGCCGGATACCTTTCCTGCCTATTTCGATAAGATATATTTAGATGCCCCTTGTAGTGGAGAAGGGATGTTTCGTAAGTTAGAAAGGGCCAAGGAAGATTGGTCAATGGATAAGGTAGATACATGTGTGCATATCCAAAGAAACTTGATTAAAAGTGCTTATCAAATGCTAAAGCAAGGAGGCTATTTAATCTATTCCACTTGCACGTATAACACGAAGGAAAATGAGGATACGGTGCGCTATGCACTGCAGGAATTTGGTATGAAGTTACTTTTTCTACCTAAACAAAAGGGTATGGAGCCGGGGATTAATATGCCCGAGGCAATCCGCCTATATCCGCATAAAAATCGAGGTGAAGGACAATTTATTGCCGTATTAATAAAGGAATCTTGTGAAAATGTAAAACATAAAATCCCCGTACTAAAAAGCAACGTCACTGGGGAGCAACATAAACTCGTTACTAGCTTTTATCAACAATATTTAAATCTCCCCATTCCTTCCTATTTATACCAAAGCCAAAACCACATATATGCGATTGAGAGACACTTTCCGCATTTACCTAACATTCCTATCCTGCGAACTGGTTTGCATCTAGGACAGTGTAAAAAAGGTCGTTTTGAGCCTAGTTTATCCT
Source organism: uncultured Erysipelotrichales bacterium (assembly GCA_934754755.1). Lineage (GTDB taxonomy): Bacteria > Bacillota_I > Bacilli_A > Erysipelotrichales > Coprobacillaceae > CAKVJS01. Next base: position 2,926 of record CAKVJS010000124.1, on the reverse strand, counting down.
TAGCACTAACGTTACAACAGAAAGATGTTAAAAATTACTATACTTTTAAGGAATCCGATCCAGAAATCGTTAATTATCTTAAGGGGCTTACCTTAAGAGGAACAAAAGAAAAAGGATATGGGGTTATCTTTGCGGATACATACCCCTTATCCTTCTATAAAGAAAGCAATGGTCAAATTAAAAATCTATACCCTAAAGGTTTACGTAATAATTAGGGATCTAAATACTTACTTTTTATTGTAAGTATTTTTTTTGATTATTTTAAAGTTTAATATGTTTGTTTATATAGTCTAAATTAGCGATATCATTGTCGTGGGTAACAACAATAACCGTACAGCCTTTTTCTTTTAATTTATGTAGATGCTCTAGTACAATATTACGATTTTCGATATCTAAATTCCCAGTTGGCTCATCCGCATAAATATATTTTGGTTCCTTTAAAATTATTCTAGCAAGGGCTATTCTTTGTTGCTCTCCCCCACTTAGTTGGTATATTTTCTTTTTTGTATATCCCTCCAGTCCAACAAAAGATAAAACTTCTTCTATTTTTTCACGCCATTGTTTTTTTGGAACATCTCTATAGGTTAGGGCAATTTTTAAGTTGTCATACACACTCTCATTATCGATTAAGGCAAAGTTCTGGAATAAATACCCTGCCTCTTTACGATAAAATAAAGTCTTTTCCTGATTGGTAAACTTACTTTTACCATCAATTGTTATCGTTCCATTATCTACTTTTTCTAATAAACCCAACATATTTAGTAATGTTGTCTTACCACTACCACTTTTACCAGTAATAACTATAAACTCTCCGTCTGGAATAGTTAACGAATACTGATCGATAATCTTTGTATCCCCGAATGCCTTGCTTATATTTTCTACTGTAATCATTATTGTAATCCTCCCTTTAGAACCCGTATGATTGAATTTTTATAAATACCGAATGTAAAGATATATAGTAATAAGATATCAAGCAATGTAATAATAGCCGTAATACGTATATCTTGAAATAGAATCGTGATTCCAATATCTAAAAGAATTTCTAAAAGCAGTTTTCGCTTAAATATTTTGGTAACACTATAGCCTTGCATTCGTTTAACAAAGATCGAATATTTGTATTGTTCATAATATGATTGGTTTAATATGTATGATAAGAAAATATAAATGGCACCAATAATACCGAGCATAAACGTACTAGTACGAATGAAGTCGACTAAAAATTGTATTTCCTCTGCTCTTTCATTATAAATAGAAACAAAGGTATGATATGTTGGCGACATGCCATATTTATGTATTGTATCACTGATTTCGGATAGTGGATTATCCCTATGACTTTCAAAAAATAAATTATTCCCATAAGTCATATAATAGTTAGCATCCATATTGTGAGGGATATCAACGATAACAATAGGGTCGGTAACAAGGTTGTTTTGTTCTGGTAAAATCATTCTATCGTAGGTAAAATACTTAGTGTTGTCGTTAACATACATAATATTTACTTTCAATTGACTTTCATCTACGGTTTCTATTGTATCAACATGATCATAAAAGTGGGCTACTGTAATCTTCTGGCTGATAAAATCTTCCATCATCTTTTTTCTAATTACTTTTTCTTTATCCTTTAAGGAGATAGGAACCAACACATTCAATACCGTATCATCCCGTATAATACTTTGTAATACACTATGGCCAGTTATATCATCCACTGGATGTCGCTTAATATAATTTTCATTAACAAGGATCGATTTACCACCTGCTGAATAGATATTATCCGGATCACTGACTGCATTGTCCTCCCAATTGAATTGTCCTAGCGTATTATTATAATTCCCTGCATCTATTAAGAATATTTTATTTGTGTCGGTTAATTCCTGATACATATTGGCTAATGATTTGTCAATTTTGCGATTTTCCGCTTCATCCATAGTAACCGATTTTGTTTCTAAGCGATATGTATTTTGAGCTTGTAACCAATTCTTATTGCTATGAAGGGAGTCCTGTACGCGTTTTTGCGAATCCAACATCAAAAGCATAGCAACCACTACACAAAGAATCATAATGTACTTTAAAATATATTGAAAAAATAATACCGAAATGTTTGCTGTATACCCTTTAATCAATGCCGTTTTTCTATTAAAACGGTGTATAATCACAATCACACTAAATAAAATAAAAGCACCTAAAAGGCTAAGTATAATCCAGTTGATCAGTCCAATTCCCACAAAAAGAGGTAAGAACATGATGCTTTGTTTATACCATAGAAAGCCTCCGATACCAATCATAGATAACAACAAACTAAGTAAAATAGGAAAACTAAAAGAGGCACCAATATTTTTTAATATGGCCGATTTTGATAATCCTTGCAACTGTAATATTGCAATTTTTTTACTTTCCTTAATACCTACCTTAATAATAATAAATAATCCAATAAAACTACTAATAATTAATAGTAGTAAAACAGGGAGATTCCCTTGGCCAACAAAACCATATAGTAATCCCAGGAATCCACTCGACTCTCCATGCCCCATATTTTCGATACTAGCCTTACCAATGGCAGAACTGTTTATCGCTTGTACAATTGTTTTTACTTTATTTTTATTTTTTGTGGCCAATGTATAATTACCACTTAATCCAGTAAAACTACCCACCTTTTGCATCGGATTGATACTTATTTTATGATCATTTAGTGGTGTGATAACCTGGTCTTTTCCCTTTCTTTTTGTTATTTTATAGGTAGATGAATCGGTAGTGAAAATATGCACTGTTTTATCATCTATATATACATTTTTCGCAATACCAACCTTATATTTTTGGGTAATAGAAACGAAGGTATTTACTACCTCTTTTTCATCGATTCCCTCTGGTACAATGACATTAATCTGTGTCCTATTTAGATCCACTTGGCTTGAGTAGTAATATATATTAT
>CAKVJS010000123.1 GCA_934754755.1 uncultured Erysipelotrichales bacterium | reverse complement strand
GATAATAACTTACCATTATGTGAATCCATACTAATCAGAATCGATACCATACCATCCTCTGATAAAATTTGGCGATCACGCAATACAGCCGTTGATAAACCACTAATATCATTACCATCTACATAAATATCTTCGACATGAATACGTGGACCTAACCGTGCTACGCCATCCTTTAATAAGACCGTATCTCCATTCGCTAAAACAAAGGTATTTTCTTCGGGTATTCCGACTTCTTGAGATAATTTAGCATGTAATTTAAGCATGCGGTATTCCCCATGGACAGGGAAGAAATATTTTGGTCTCGTAAGTAACATCATTAATTTTTGTTCTTCTTGTGAGGCGTGGCCGGATGTATGTAAATTATTAAAAGCACTATTTACTAACACTTTCGCACCCGCTCGAAATAGCTTGTTAACGACGCGGTTAATACTAAAGGCATTGCCCGGAATAGGGCTGGAAGAAAAGACAACCGTATCACCTGGCTTAATTTTTACAAACTTATGGGTACCATTCGCAATTCTACTTAGAGCAGCAAGTGCTTCTCCTTGTGAACCGGTACATAAAATTAAAATTTCTTTGTCGGGTAACCTTCGCGCTTCATCATTTTTGATAAAGTATTTATCCGGACATTTAATATATCCCATTTCTCGGGAAATCTGAATATTATTTTCCATTGAACGACCATATACTAAAATTTTCCGTTTGAATTTTACAGCGGCTTCCACAATCTGTTGGAGTCGATGGATATTCGAAGCAAAAGTAGCAACGATTAATCGTCCATCGGTTTTTCTAAATTCTTCTTGTACTGAATTGGCTACCTTTTTTTCACTAATCGAAAAACTAGGGACTTCTGCATTTGTCGAATCACTTAATAATAGAGTGACACCTGTTTCTCCTAAAAATGACATTTTTTGGTAATCGGCTGGATCGCCAACCGGAGATAAGTCAAATTTAAAATCCCCTGTTTCAATAATCCGACCATTTGGTGAATTTACGATAATTCCCATAGATTCTGGGATAGAGTGATTGGTTTTAAAGAATCCTACGGTAAAGTATTTTGTTCGAACAATCGAAGAGTCATCAATAATAACAAGCTTCGTTGCATGATTCAATCTCTTTTCATCAAGTTTCCGACGAATCATCGCAGCCGCTAGCGGAGTAGCGTAGATGAATGGCATTTTTACCACTTGTAGTAGAAAAGGGATTCCACCAATATGATCTTCATGACCATGGGTTATTAAAAGTCCTTTTAATTTTTTTTCATTTTCCTTTAGATAGCTGTAGTCGGGAATTACATAATCGATACCAGGTAGACCTTCTTCCGCGAATTTTACACCGGCATCCATAATTAATAATTCATTATCGTGTTCTACACAATACATGTTCTTACCAACTTCATTTAGTCCACCTAAGGCAAATACCTTAGTTTCCATACCATTTGTTTTTTTAGGGATTTTTCTCTTTGGGGCAGTTTCTTTTTTTGTGTCTACTCCTTTTGGTTTTTTCTTTTTCGTACTTTCATGGGGCACGAAAGGTTTTCGTTTTTCTGGCATAATAGCCTCCTTTAATTTATATTAGGCATATATATAAGGAAGGAAAAGTAAGACCAAATATTCGCATTAAAAAGACAAGGTATAAAACTTGTCTTATTTGATAATCTTGACATACAATAAGGGACTAACTTACGATAGCCTGTTTATATGACGTGACAAATCCTATTACGTATGATACGTAGTTCTAATTACTTTATTATAATCTTATTTTATTGTGTTCCCTTTATGTTTAACGTATATATATCTATACATAAATGATAGTATTACTTATACTAATAATACCCAAGTTTTAAACATATATAATAGTAATATTTTTCATATATATACTTGCTATGTATAATTGTACTAAATTTAAAAAAAAATGCAATCTTTTTGCTACAACAACCGGAAACCAATGGAATTGTTGAGACACATTGCATCAAAATAAACAATTTGTATTATATTTATGCAAAAATGTTGCTATTTACGTAAATATGTACATAATAGAAGTATAGCGAGGTGAAAGAGATGGAAATACTGGATACAGATAATTTTGATACAAAAATTGCAAAAGGTAAGGTACTTGTCGATTTTTATGCGGACTGGTGCGGACCTTGTAAAATGTTAACGCCTGTTTTAGAAGAAATTGATCAAGAATTAAAAGACGTATCAATTTACAAAGTCAATGTAGATAATAATCAAGAACTAGCGAGTGAATTTGGTGTACAATCAATCCCTAATTTAATCGTCTTTCAAGATGGTAAGGCCGTAGACCAAATGGTTGGTTTTACGCCAAAAGAGGAGATCATTAAACATCTACAAAAATAATTCTATATGATTGTAAGAAAAAAAGAAGGATAAAAGCAAAGTGTGAAGGTAAAAAAGTAAATAATATTTGCTTTTTTTTTGGTAACGATGTATAATTATAAAAATACTATATTATTACACTATTTGTATAGGACATATCATTCGGTACCAATGAAGTATATTTTATACAATTTTGTAACTATATAGGAATATAATGAAATATAAAGAAATTTATGTTGGCGAAGGGAGAAGGAGTAAATGGTAAAATATATTGCGAAAAGGCTACTTCTTGCTACAGTAACTATTTTTGTAATTACTTTCATATTATATTTAATGTTAGACTTAATGCCTGGGTCTCCATTTAATGATGAAAAGTTAACCGAAGCACAAAAAGCAGTCTTATATCAAAAATACGGGCTAGATCAACCATTTATCATCAAATTTAAGAATTTTCTTGTTAGAGTATTTACTAAGTTCGACTTTGGTGTTTCTTATAACATTCTAAAAAATGCGGATATAACAACGATGTTAGCAGACAGAGCGCCTATTTCTTTAAGAATAGGGGTACAGTCTATACTTATCGGTTCGATCACTGGTTTATTATTAGGAATTATTGCTGCCTTGAAGCATAACACATGGATGGATACAGTTGCAACTGTGTTTTCCGTTATTGGTGTATCTGTACCAGCTTTTGTTTTTGCCCTGGGATTAGTGTATTTTATTGGATTTAAATTGAGAATACTTCCTTTATCTTATGATCCTTCTACTCCATTTACATCATCGATATTACCGTCTATTTCCTTATCGATGATGACAATGGCAACAGTAGCTAGGTTTTCGCGTTCTGAGATGTTGGATGTATTAAATTCTGACTATATGCTACTGGCAGAATCAAAAGGATTACCAAAACGAGTCTTAATTTTCCGTCATGCATTGCGTAATGCATTAATACCTATCATTACTGTATTAGGACCACTTGTTGCAAGTGTATTAACCGGATCCTTAGTCGTAGAAAGAATATTTTCAGTGAATGGTGTCGGATCTTTATTAGTACAAGCAATTCAAGGGAATGATTATAATGTAACAGTTGCCTGTGCCTTAATATATAGTACATTATACATTGTTGTTATGTTAGTTATTGACATTTTATACGGTGTCATTGATCCAAGAATTCGATTGGCTAAAGGAGGGGAATAGTACGTGGATGAGTATAAATTTAAAGAAGATGACTTTACTTTAGTAAGTGAAGCTAATGATATTCATCAAAGTGACACTACTTATCATTCTCAGAGTTTTTGGCAGGATGTGTATAGTCGATTAAAAAGAAATAAAGGATCGATGTTTGGTCTGATCTGTATAACGATTATTTTATTCATGGCTATTATTGGCCCGATGATCAGTGGATATAGTTATAAGGAACAAAACACAAAATACGCTTTGTTACCTCCTAGAATACAAGGTATAGAAAAATTAGGGGTATTTGATGGAAAGCAATGGCGTGATGTTAATGGAAAGAAAGAACTTGAAGATAAGTATGCCGAGAAAGGTGCAAAAAATATCTATTATTGGTTTGGAACAGATAACTTAGGTCGTGATTTGTTTACTCGTTGTTGGTCAGGAACAAGAGTTTCCTTATTTATTGCAGGAGTAGCCGTTGCTATTGACGTAGTGATTGGAATGACTTATGGGCTGATTTCCGGCTACTTTGGCGGCGTTCTTGATATTGCGATGCAACGATTTATTGAAATTGTCTCTGGTATACCAACTTTAATTATTGTTACTATATTGATGTTGGTGTTACAACCAGGATTAATGACAATCACCTTAGCGTTAATGATAGCGGGCTGGATTGGTATGAGCCGAACGACCCGAGCACAAGTGCTAAAGTTAAAAGAGCAGGAGTATATTCTAGCATCGCGTACATTAGGTAGTAA
>CAKVJS010000122.1 GCA_934754755.1 uncultured Erysipelotrichales bacterium | reverse complement strand
TCGATACGATGACGTACGCACGAGAGCATTGTAAAGACCATAAATTAATTCAAGAAATCCTAGAAAAAGCACGTAAATATAAAGGTCTTTCACATCGCGAAGCAGCTGTTTTACTAGCATGTGAGGACGAAGAAGAAAATAGGATTATTGAGGAATTAGCGATTGAAATAAAACGAAATTTTTATGGCAACCGAATTGTTATGTTTGCTCCATTATACTTATCAAATTATTGTATAAATGGATGTACCTATTGCCCATATCATTATAAAAATAAGACAATTCGCAGAAAACAATTATCGCAAGAAGAAATTAGAACAGAAGTTATAGCACTCCAAGACATGGGCCACAAACGTTTGGCGCTAGAAACCGGAGAAGATCCCATTCATTGTTCGATTGATTATGTATTAGAAAGTATTAAAACAATTTATAGTATTCAACATAAAAATGGAGCGATTCGTCGCGTTAATGTAAATATTGCAGCAACTACCGTTGAAAATTATCGAAAACTACATGAAGCGGGTATTGGAACGTATATCTTGTTTCAAGAAACCTATCATAAAGAGAATTATGAAACAATGCACCCAACAGGACCTAAGCATAATTATGACTACCATACAGAAGCCATGGATCGTGCTATGGAAGGTGGTATTGATGATGTTGGGGTGGGAGTACTTTTTGGACTAGAAAATTATTTCTATGATTTTATTGGTCTATTAATGCATGCGGAACATCTAGAAGCCCGTTTTGGTGTGGGGCCACATACCATTAGTTTACCAAGAATTCGGGCAGCCGATGATATCAATCCAGATGATTTTGAAAATGGGATTGACGATGCCATATTTGCGAAAATAACGGCGATCATTCGCATTGCAGTACCGTATACAGGAATGATTATTTCTACCCGAGAATCACAACAAACAAGAGAACGTTTACTTCGATTAGGTGTATCTCAAATCAGTGGTGGATCAAAAACGAGTGTCGGTGGATACGCTAAAAAAGAAGAGGAACATGAAAATAGTAAACAATTTGATATAAGTGATCATCGAACGTTGGATGAAATTGTATATTGGTTAATGGAGTTAGGATATATTCCAAGTTTTTGTACGGCCTGTTATCGCCAAGGAAGAACTGGTGATCGGTTTATGCAACTGGTAAAAAGTGGAGAAATCGCTAATGTATGTCAGCCAAATGCATTAATGACATTAAAAGAATTTTTAGAAGATTATGCTAGTACAAAAACAAAAAGCATAGGGGAAAAGGTTATTCTAGAAGAATTAGAACGAATTATAAACCCTAAAATAAAGGAAAAAACAAAAACTTATATCAATCAAGAACAACAAGGAAAACGCGATTTTCGCTTATAAGGAGTCTGCTATGCAAAATACACCTCGTTCACTTAGAACACACATTGGATTATTTGGTAAAGTAAACAGTGGGAAATCCACACTATTAAATGCCCTGACAGGGCAAGATGTTGCTGTTGTCTCTCCGCAGAAGGGAACTACAACGGATCCTGTCTACAAGCCCATGGAACTGCATGGATTGGGGCCCGTTGTATTTATTGATACTGCTGGTTTTGAGGATACCAGTGAACTTGGTCAAAAACGTTTAGAAAAAACAAAAGAGGCGACCAAAAAAACAGATATCGCAATTATTGTTTTAACTGATACAGATATAAAAAAGGAACTAGATTGGATTCATACATTTAATACCAATCATACGCAATATATAGTAGTAATTAATGATATGGGTACAACGGATATAGAAACGATAACAGAGGCATTGAAAGAAGAACAAATAATTCCTCTAGTTGTAAATGCCAAAGAAAAACAAGGTGTCGAAAAGGTCAAGGAAAAGCTAATTAAGTTAGCACCTAAAGATCCGGAAAAAACAATAACAGGTAACTTAGTAAACAAGCAAGATATTGTTTTATTGGTTATGCCACAAGATATACAGGCACCTAAAGGAAGGTTGATTTTACCACAGGTACAAACAATACGAGAATTATTAGATAAGAAATGTATTGTTATGGGCTGTACAACGGAAAATATAGATGCATCCATTGCTGCATTAAAAGAACCGCCAAAACTTATAATATGTGATTCACAAGTATTTAAAATAGTGTATCAAAAGAAGCCAAAGAAAAGTAAACTAACCTCTTTTTCAATGCTTTTTGCGGGATTTAAAGGGGATATAGATACTTTTATTGCCGGTGCTAAGGCGATTGAGGGGTTACGTCCAGACGCCCATGTACTAATTGCAGAGGCATGTACCCATGCACCTTTAGAGGAAGATATAGGAAGAATAAAAATACCTCGATTATTACATCAGAAAGTCAGTGATAAATTAGATATTACCGTAGTTAGTGGTACCGATTTCCCGGCTGATTTATCTTCATATGATTTAATCATTCACTGTGGTTCTTGTATGTTTAATCGATCGTATGTATTATCAAGAATAAAGGAAGCAAAGAAGCAAGGTATCCCCATTACTAATTATGGAGTTACGATTGCTTATCTACAAGGGATATTAGATTTTGTAAGTTATTAGAGAGGAAAATCAAATGAATATAAATAGGGAATATAAACGATGGATTTCAATGTTTATCGTATTGTTAACTGTAGTAAGCACTTTTACACCATTAAGTATAAGTGCATTGGTTGCTAATGGAGATCAGTATATAACAAGTTCTGATTTAAAAAAAGGAACGGAACAGATTCATGATGGAGATACTATAACGGTTAATGATTCATTGGATTATTTATTTACGTATGCCTTACCTTATGGTAGGTTTCATAAGGGAGATGAAGTACAATTTACGCTTCCTAAGGAATTAGTATATATATTTAATAATAACGTGATTGTTAATTCACCAGAGGGGCAGGAAATAGGTGTTGCTAATATAGTAGGGTCTATTCTTAACTTAAAGTTTACAACGAATTATATTGATGATCTCGATCATAATATTGACTTTAAAGGGTATTTTCATTTCGAAGCAAAATTAAACAGAGATAATATTCATGAGGGTGAAAATGAAATTGTTATTCCAGGAAGAAAAATTAGAATAATAATTCCTAAATGGGCTCAACCTGGACCAAGTCCAGATCCAGGGTTAACGCCAGGAGGTGATGCTGATATTAAATCAGGTATTCAGTCGACTGATTCAACAGAGGATGTAATAGAATGGGAAGTACGATTAGGGTTAAAAAAAATATTAGAAATTACAAATGTACAATCTTTAAATGATTTAGATTCAATAATTATGAGTGATTCACCGAAAAATCAAAAATTATTAATTAACCAAAAGCATAATGTTCAACTATCTTTTGTAGATGAGGAACTTAATGAGATGGGTGAGAGAATAAATTTAAATGATTGCGTGGATAAAGATCAACGATCTCTTACATTTGATATACTTCCATATCTTAAACAAGTCCCGCAGGATAAAGAAACATTTCAAAAATATGCATTGCGAGTAAAATACACTACATTGGTAGATAACCCCAATATATCTCAGCGTGCTGAAAATGTAATGAATGTCGATTTTAAAACTAAGGATCATAAAGAAATAAAGCATTCGATGGATGATAGTGTTAATTGGAAAGCCTCCGATGCCGGAGCATCTGGTGGAGGTAGAGCCGGTGTTCGTATCGAAAAGAAGGATGCAAATACAGGGCAATCTTTGAAAGGTGCTAAATTTAACATTTATTCAACAAAAAAAGGCTCTGATGGAAATGATGTTCTTATTAAATATGGACTGATTACAGATGATCAAGGGTTAGCTAAATATCCTGAAAATCCAAGTGATATACTAGGGTTGCATGTTGGAAAATATTATTTGCAGGAAACAGAGGCACCTGCTGGTTATAAAGTAGACGATAAGCCAATATATTTTGAGGTAAAAACAGAGGATGCTGTTGCCAATGATCAACAAGTAAAATATATTGATCAAGTGGTAAATAATACTAAAGATGTTGAAGAAACAAAAGTACAAGTAAAGAAAGTATGGGATGACAACAATAACCAAGATGGTGTTCGTCCATACAGCATCCAAATGCAACTGTATAAAAATGGAAAAGCGGAAAGACAAGCCATAACACTAGCCGGAGGTTCATGGTCTTATACATGGGAGCATTTAGCGAAGAAGGAAAATGGAAAAGATGTTGTTTATACCGTACAAGAAGTTAGTGTACCAAATGGATATCAAGCGAAGGATCCAGTTGTATCAAACGATAATGGTACTCCAACAACAACTATTACGAATGTCTACCGACCAGAACAAAGAAGTATAACGGTCAAAA
>CAKVJS010000121.1 GCA_934754755.1 uncultured Erysipelotrichales bacterium | reverse complement strand
GTAAGGTTATTTCCTATGGAAATTATGATCACGCATCAACCAAATTTTTCGAGATGATGGGGGATGGCGTGTTAGTGATTTCGAATAAGGAACAGTATTTACGTTTTTGTATTCAAGATAGTCAAAAAACTATTTTTGGTTATGGATTACATTTACGTGTACAACAGTTAAAGGCGGTACGGGATGCATTAGCAACAATCCAAAAAGATGCGTATGAATGGTTTCCACCAGCGTATTTTGATGTGCATAGGACTGACTATGCAAGTCGCATGAGTTTAGAGATAAAAGCACAATATTTTAAATTTTATCGAGGGAAATTTAAAAACTATTTTGTATTTGGGTGCAACTGTGTTTTGTTGGTAGAAATATTGGTTGGTCGGGTAGGCCATAATATTATTAATTTGCATGGTATTATTTCACCAGGAAGGTATCAGGAGTATTTAGAGAAAGAGTATTATCAACAGGGAATTGTTGTTTCTAGAACGGTGTATAATAAGGAATTATTAGGTTTAAGCAAATAAAAATATGTTATTTTGTTAACAAAGAATTCATATAAGTATGTTACGGTATTTACGTCGACAAAACTACATAGGTCCCCTCTCCTAAAGCCTATGTATATAAACTATGGTAGATAGATAACTATTTACCGTGGTTTTTTTATTTTACAAGACAAACCATAATGGTTAAATTAGGCTTACGAATTACAATATACAAAATTGTATAAAATACGACTATATATTGTAAGTGGTAACAAAAACTGATATACTTATATATAATTATAATGGTTTCGGTAGGAGGTATATAACAATGCATAGGATAAGTAAATGGGAAGTCTGCTTACTAATAGCACTTGTAGCAAGTGTTGCGTTTGTATACATGGGCTACCGAAATCCTGATATAGTACAATCAACCAAACAAAAAAGGTTTGGCGCTACGTATATGACAATGAATAACCCCTTCTATGTTATTATTAATAATCAAATCAAACAGGAAGTAGAGTCAAAAGGGGATATTTTAATAACGAGGGATCCTGGTTTAGATGTAAAAAAACAAAATCAACAAATATATGAATTAATCGATCAAAAGGTGGATGCTATATTTATTAATCCGATTGACTATACAAAAATAGAACCGGCACTAAAAGCCGCAAAAAAGGCTAAGATACCAATTATTGTTATTGATGCACCGGTCCACAGTACTTCTTTGGTAACGACCACTGTGGTTTCTGATAACTATGGTGCAGGGGTCGCTTGCGCTAAAGATATGATGCAAAGGAAAAAGAGTGCAAATATTATTTTGTTGGAACATAGTAGTGCAAAATCGGCTCGTGATAGAATCGATGGTTTTTTAGATACCATTCGTGGCAACGCTGCGTATCGTATTTTATATCGTCAACAATGCGAGGGGCAATTAGAAAGAACGATGCCAATAATGGAACATATATTACGAATAAATAAAGATCCTATTGATGTTATTATGGCGCTCAATGATCCTAGTGCATTGGGGGCTTTAGCCGCCCTAGAGGAACAGGGCAAAGATTTGGATGTGTTGCAGTATAGTGTCGATGGTTCACCAGAAGTAAAAACCCTAATAAAAAACCAGCCAGGACAGATGGTAACAGCTGGCCAGTCACCTATTACTATGGGCAATATTGCGATTCAAAAAGGATATGAAATACTATCTCATAAGCCTGTGGAAAAGAAAATTCTTGTGCCTGTTACACTTATCAAAAAAGAAAATATTGATAATTTTGATATTTCTCGGTGGCAGTAATGCGAAGTATATCTTTACATACGATTAAGAGGTGTTTGATTCTCTTAAATTTTATCAATATATTGTTTTGTGGTAGTACGGTTTTATTGACGTCTCGTTATATTATGAGTAAGGGTTTATCACGCACCTTTTTATCCAGTGTAGCCTCTTTGCCTAGAAGTCCTGTTTTTACTTTTTTTGTGCCAATTATTTTATATTTTATTATGTTACTTATTATGCATGGTCATGAAAATCATATACATTCTTCTAAATGTAATTTTCTATATGGCATTGCGCAGATACTAATATGTTATGCGATTATCTATACTTTATATATTTCTTACAATGGCATTATATTGTTAGTGTTTGCGAGTAGTATATCGCATGTAAAGGATCATAAGCATATGGCTATTTTTTTAAGTATTTTAATTTTCTTGTTATTATTATCAAATTATGATGTTATTTCTATACAAAATCCGATGGTATCTTTGCATGACTATATTAAGGTTTATGATATGCCTACAAGGGTCGCCTTGTTAGCGATAAAAAATATTTTAGAGTCTTTGAACTTAGTTGTCTTTATTGTGTATATGATTGTCTTTATAGTCAATCAGAAGGCAGAAAATGATACGATTCAAAAGGAATTATCGATGTTGTATAGAACGAATGAGGGGTTACGTAGTTATGTTACAGTGACTGAAAAGATGGCGGAAGATCGGGAACGTAAAAGACTTGCGAGGGAGATACATGATACCTTGGGGCATGCCTTAACCGGTATAGCGGCTGGGGTTGATGCTAGTATTGCTTTATTGGATAAAAGTCCAAAGCAGACAAAGGAACAGTTACTTCTTGTATCAGCTGTTGTTCGTCAAGGAATTGGTGATGTGAGAGCATCCTTGCATAAAATGCGCCCGGGTGCCCTGGAAGGTCATACTCTGCGGGATGCAACATTTCATATGGTACAACAATTTTCAAAGATAACCGACATTCATGTTGATATCCAGTATGAATTGGAAAATATAGATATTGATAAAACCAAAGAGGATACATTGTTTCGAATCATGCAAGAGGCGATCACAAATGCAAAGCGGCATGGTGAAGCAACGTATGTAACGTTGCATCTATATCAAAAACAACAAAACCTGTGTTTAACCATAGAAGACAATGGCAAAGGGTGTACCAAGATTATCAAAGGATTTGGGTTACAACAAATGAAGGAGCGAATTAGTATGTTACAAGGTGAAATTTTTTATAGTGGGGAAAATGGATTTCGACTACAAATAAAAATCCCATTACAAAAGGGGGAACAATATGATTAAAGTACTCATAGCTGATGATCAGGAATTGATTCGTCAGTCTTTAAAGATTGTTTTATCGACGCATGAAGATATTGAGGTACTAGCAACTGCTAATCATGGTGCAGAAGTAATGGATTTTTTAAAACGGGATCGACCGGATATCATTTTGATGGATATTCGAATGCCTGGGATAGATGGCGTTTACTGTACTAAATTAGTGAAAGAAAAATTTCCGGATATAAAAGTAATTATTTTAACAACTTTTGATGATGATGAATTTGTGTTTAGTGCCTTGCAGTATGGTGCTAGTGGTTATTTACTAAAAGGTGTTAGTATGCAAGAATTATATAGGGCAATAAAGACAGTATATTTGGGTGGGGCAATGATTAATCCAGATATAGCGTCCAAAGTAGTCACGTATATTGGTCAAATTGCGAAACAGGAATCAATTATTCCCGTTGACGAAAATGCTGTTGCATCACTCACAAAACCAGAATGGAAAGTGATCCATCAGATTGAATTGGGACTCTCCAATAAGGAGATCGCTAAAAAAATATATCTTTGCGAAGGAACCGTGCGAAATTACCTAAGTTCTATACTCGCTAAACTGCACTTACGGGATCGTACGCAACTTGCGATTTGGGCAGTTCAAAAAAGACATATGACAAAGGGTATGCAAGATGAATAAACGACGATGGGCGATTGTATCGATCTGCCTTAGTCTCCTTCTTGCTTGCATACTATACTATAAAAAGGCAAAAACAACGTTAACGTTAGGTGTTTTCGTAGGAAGTAACTGGGATGTTCCAAGTACGCAAAGCAATATGATTATCGATAGAGTGATTGCGCAGTTTGAAAAGAAACATCCGGATGTTACGATACAATATACGAGTGGTATTATGAAAAGTGATTACTCCTTATGGTTACACACTAAAATAATGGAGGGCAAAGAACCAGACATATACCTTGTGTTGGAGGATGATTTCAATCAACTATCAGCTCTAGGAGCTTTTCAAAAATTAGATTCACAGATTGAAAATGACACGCATTTTGATCCCACAGATTACTATAGTAGTTCCCTCGGAGCGGGGCGTTATCAAGGCCATCAGTATGCCTTGCCCTACGAGAGTAATCCACGGCTTATGTTTGTGAATCGAACTTTGCTTGAAAAAGAGAGTATCACTATTCCAGAGAATTGGACATTGGATCAATTTTATGAAATTTGTCGAAAAGTAACCAAAGATACGACCGGTAAAGGACATATAA
>CAKVJS010000120.1 GCA_934754755.1 uncultured Erysipelotrichales bacterium | reverse complement strand
CAATTATATCATTGATTTGTCGACAGTCTGAAGAGATCCCATCGGATCTCCTTTTTTTATTCACTAAACTGTGAATTGTATAGTTGGGCATAAAATCCCTTCTCTTTTAATAATTGTTGATGATTTCCTTGTTCCAAAATTTTACCATCTTTCATAACCAAGATAATATCAGCATTCTTTATGGTTGAAAGTCGGTGGGCAATGACAAAGCTTGTTCTACCTTTCATAACATTGTCCATAGCATCTTGTAATATTTTTTCGATTCTTGTATCCACCGATGAGGTAGCTTCATCCAGTATTAGAATGCGGGGATTTTTTAATATTGCCCGTGCAATCGTCATTAACTGTTTTTCTCCTTGGGATATATTCGTTCCATCTTCACTGATAATATGATTATACCCTTCTGGTAGTGTTCGAATAAAGTGGTGTACCTTAGCCAATTTAGCGGCTTCAATAACCTCATCCTTACGGGCATCCAATTTTCCATAATGAATATTATCATAGATAGATCCATTAATTAGCCAGGTATCTTGCAGGACCATTGCGAACAAAGAACGTAAATATTCTCGATCCATATCCCGAATATCAACGCCATCAATACATATACTTCCTTCATCTAAATCATAAAATCGCATTAATAAGTTAATTAATGTTGTTTTTCCAGAACCGGTAGGACCAACTACAGCGATTGTTTGACCACTTTTTACATGGATATCAATGCCTTTTAATATAGGTGTATCGCCATATCCAAAGACAGCATTCGATATTGTCACATCACCTTTGATTTCGGGAATGGTTTTTGGATTTTCGATCGTAACTTCTTCTGGTTCCTGTAACGTATCAGTAATTCTTTTTAGGGCCGCAAAGGCAGCTTGCATTTGTGAGGATAAATTACTTACTTGGGTAATCGGATCATTTACTTGCCAGATATATCTCGCAAAGGCTTGAATCTGTCCAATTTTGATATATCCTTGAATTGCTAGTAATCCCCCTAGTACACCAGTAATCCCTAATAGGAAATACGTTACTAAGGTAATTAAAGGGGATATCATCGAAGACATAAATTGTGCCTTATGGGCATTGTTTTTTAGTTTATCACAAATACGATAGAAACGATTAACCGCAATTTCTTGTTGATTATACACTAACAATTCCCGGTGCCCTGTATACATCTCCGTAATGAAACCATTGAGTTCCCCTAAAGAATCTTGTTGTTGTTGGAATCGTTGTTGTGATTTTTTAACAATGATTCTAGTTATTAATAAGGCTAAAGGTACTAATATTAAAACAATGGTAGCCATCAATGCATTAATCAAATACATCATCACATAGGCAAATGTAATCGATAAAAAGGTTGCAATAATCTGCGGTAAGGTTTGTTGCAAGGCATTGGATACCGTATCTACATCATTCGTTATACGACTTAATATATCCCCATATTGATTTTCATCAAAATAGCGAATGGGTAATTTTTTAATTTTAAGCAATAGGGCATTCCGTAGATCACTCATAGAGCTTTGAATGGATTGGGTTAGAGTAAATACAGAAATAACCTGTGATATGGTTTTAATTAGATAGATGACAACTAAAACACTGATAATTTGAATGATCCGATGGAAATTGACCGCTGCACCCGGTATTTTGTGCAATATATCCATTGCATTGTCCGTCAATGTAGATACAATTAACCCTTCTATCGTGGGCGACAGAGCTAACGATAAGTTGCTAAGGAGGATCATTACAAAAGACAATAACAATCCCCAACGATATGGTTTTAAAAAGGGATATAGTTGTCTTCCAATACTTCGTGTATGATGCCAATTTTTACGCATACTTTAATTCCTCCTCACTCAATTGAGAAGCTGCAATTTCATGATAAATAGGACAAGATTTTAATAACGCCTGATGTGTTCCGCTACCAACAATTTCGCCTTCATGTAAAACAATAATTTGATCCGCATCTTTAATTGTTGAAATACGCTGAGCGACAATCATCACAATAGCCTGTTTAATTTCCGGTTGCAAAGCTTTACGCAAAGCCTTGTCAGTTTTAAAGTCAAGCGCTGAAAAGGAATCATCAAAGATATATATATCTGGTTTTTTAATAACGGCTCTCGCTATACTCAATCGTTGTTTTTGTCCCCCAGACATATTTGATCCACTTTCACTAATCCATTCGTCAAAGCCTTTTTCTTTATCCATAATAAAATCATAACTTTGGGATATTTTACTGGCGTGAATTAATTCTTGTTCTGTGGCCTCTTTTTTTCCAAAACATATATTATCTTTAATCGTTCCAGTAAATAAAACTGCCTTTTGAGAGATAAAACCAATGCGATTCCGTAACGATGTTAAATCAAAGCATCGTATATCGTTTCCGTTAATCGTAATTTCACCACAACTAGCATCATAGAATCGAGGAATCAAATTAATGAGTGTACTTTTCCCAGACCCTGTACTACCAATAAAAGCAATCGTTTGACCTTGCTTGGCTGTAAAAGAAATATTTTTTAAGACCGGTTCTTCACCATCGGGATATACAAACGTTACATCATGAAAGGCAATATCTCGAATCGTTTCGTTTTCCGATCGACACACCTCACTATTTTTAATGGAAGGTTCTGTATGCAATACTTCTAAAATACGGTCTGAAGACACTTTTGCTTTAGGATACATAACGAGTACCGAACAAAACATCATCATCGAATACATCGCATGAAATACATAGTCCTGAAAGGCAACAATTTTTCCAACTTCCAAGGTTTGATCACTAACCATAATACTAGCAGTCCAAAAGATAACGAGGATTGTTAAATTCATTAGGAAAAAGAAAATGGGACTCGTTAACATCATTAAACTAAATACTCGTTTTGAATAGTGGGTATACTCATGATTTACCGTTTCAAATCGTTCATTTTCATAAGCATCATTATTAAAAGAACGAATGACCCGAACTCCCGTCAAATTTTCCTTTGAGATCCGATTGACAGAATCTAAGGCCTTCTGTTGTCGACTTGATAAGGGTTGGGCTCGTTTTGTTACATAGATAATCCCAATAAATATAATAGGTAGCGTTAAAGCAATGATTAACGATAAAAGTAATGATGTTTGCAGTGTTAAAATAAAACTAATAACAATCATAATAGGCGTTAATAAGGCAGTTCGTAATACCATATTAATAAATACTTGAATTTGAAAAGCATCATTATTGGTTCTTGTAATCAAGGATGATATGCCAATTTGATTATACTCACTAGGAGAAAAAGTTTGTATTTTTTTAAAAATATCATTTCTAATATCACGGGTTATCGCTGTTGATATTTTAGCACAACAATACCCTAGTAAAATCGTTCCCGCCACACCGATCACAGATATGATCGAAATGATTATACCCTTGTGATAAATATAAGGTATATCGGAATGTACAATCCCATAGTCAATGATATCCGACATAATTGTCGGTATCCCTAGCTCTACTAAAACAAAGCCAAAGACAGAAATAACATTTAGAAAAAATATTCCTTTATATCTTTTTAAATACGAAAATATAAACTTCATATTTTACTTCCTTTCTTGTTTTTTTAAATCACTGCTACTATAATAAACTATAAGGTTACTTTATAGTCAAGGAGATTACTATGTTAGATACAAAAAGAGAAAAATTATTTAGTACGGGAGAGTTTGCGGAAATATGTAACGTCCCGAAACATGTTTTATTTCATTACGATGCCATCGGACTATTTTGTCCGCGCATAGTAAAAAATAATAGATATCGTTATTATTCTGCCCAACAATTTGAAACTTTTACAGTTATTATTATCCTTAAAAATTTAGGCATGTCTTTGCAGGCTATTAAAACGTATTTAGAACATCGTTCTCCTGACCTGCTCCTTCATTTATTAGAGGAAAAGAAGCATACTGTAACGGAAGAGATACGTCATTTAAAACAAATCGATAATTTTATTAGTGAGGTTCAAGATATGACCCTTGCTGTTCACGATACTGATATACATTGCCCAGCAGTTGCCTATCTAGAGGAGGAAAAAATAATCTGCAGTGAAGAATTATCTTCCTGCAAGCCAAAAACATGGGATCAATACAATGATATATCGATTTCCTTTTATAAAAATAAAATCCACTCTTTGAATTTAATTGGATGCATTACTCTCATAGACAATATGCAAAAAAATAATTTTGATACCTTTCAAGCATTGTATGCGAAAGTGACCCATCCATATATAAAAAAATACCAAATTAAAAAGGCAGGTCCTTATTTAATAGGGTATCATCAAGGTAGTTACAATACACTCGCTAATAC
>CAKVJS010000119.1 GCA_934754755.1 uncultured Erysipelotrichales bacterium | reverse complement strand
CATAGAATCCGTGCGTCAGTTAGCGAAATATCCGGAACCATTAGTCGAAACCATTTCTTTATTACGGAAAAGAGTGAAATAAAAATGAATTTGCATGAAATTACAGATCCTACTTTTTTAAAATCTATGTCCACTGATGAACTTGCCGCTTTAGCAGCTGAAATTCGATCGTTTTTAATTTCCTCTCTGTCACAAACAGGAGGTCACCTGTCGAGTAATTTAGGTGTTGTAGAGCTGACGATTGCCTTGCACTATGTATTTAATTCACCGATCGATAAAATATTTTTTGATGTTGGTCACCAATCCTATGTGCATAAAATATTAACGGGAAGAGCATCTCAGTTTCCCACTTTACGTAAAACAAATGGCCTATCTGGTTTTCAGAAAATAGCGGAAAACGAGCATGATGTATGGGAAGCAGGACATGCATCAACAGCGCTAAGTGCCGGTATTGCGATGGCTGTTAGTCGGGATTTAAATAAGCAATCGTATAGTGTGATTCCGGTCATTGGCGATGCAGCTCTAGTTGGCGGACTCTCTTTAGAAGCCTTAAATCATTTAGGATCTTTACCTAATAAGGTGATTATTATATTGAATGATAACCAAATGGCAATCGGTAAGAGTATTGGTGGAGTGGATCATTTTTTAGGTGATTTACGTTTATCCAAAACGTATAATCAGTTAAAAGAAGAATATCGTGAATTATTTGCGAAAGGAAAAGTCCGGGGTAAGATTTTTGATATTACGAAACATATGAAGGATTTTGTTAAAAAGGGGATTATTAAAAGTTCTCTTTTTAGTGAGTTTGGTCTAGAATATTTAGGCCCGATCGATGGTCATGATTTTCGTGAATTATGTAATGCTTTGAATCTGGCTAAAGATATGCAAGAAAGTGTTGTTGTACATATTAAAACCCAGAAGGGAAAAGGATACCCTTATGCAGAGGTAGATAACACCGGTAAATGGCATGGTATTACTCCCTTTGATATAAAAACGGGAAAAGCCAAGGTGCCAAAAGAGGTAAATACAATCAGTTGGTCTTCTTTTGTAGCGAGTCAAGTAGAAAAGCATATGGAACGAGACGATGATATTGTCACTATTACCCCAGCGATGATTCATGGATCTGCATTAGAAAATATATTTTCTAAATTTCCTAAACGAAGTTTTGATGTTGGTATTGCTGAGGAACATGCCTTAACGTTTGCGGCAGGTCTTTCCTTACAAGGGAAAAAACCTTTTATTTCGATTTATTCGACTTTTTTACAACGGGCATATGATGAATTAAATCATGATATTGCCAGAATGAATTTACCTTGTTTAATATGCATTGATCGAGCTGGACTGGTCGGGGCAGATGGTCCAACCCATCATGGTGTCTTTGATATTAGCTTTCTCCTATCCATCCCCAATGTCATTGTTTTTGCACCGAGTTCGGCCTATGAGGCAGGGGCTTATATACATACCGCCTTTCGTAATCAAGATCACCCTTATATTATGCGGGTTTCTAAGTCTACGATTGAAGAGTATCCCAAAATGGTAACGGAAACCTTACCGGTTGGTAGCTGGGTTGTGGCTTGTAATGCGCAAAATTATGATGCAACGATTATTTGTTATGGGGATGCCGTTAGAGAAGTAGTATCCTATTTTACATCGTATACGTATCGTTTGCGTGTTATCAATGCCCGTTTTATAAAGCCGATGGATAAGCGGATGTTGCAACAACTACAGCAGGATGATAAACCACTTATCATTTATGAAAGAGACCTCAAATTAGGAGGATTAGCGAGCCAGATCGCATTTTATTTCTTGCAACGAGGGAATGCCAGAAAAATATATAGTTTAGGTATTGGGGATCACTATACAAAGCAGGGCAGCATTCCCGATTTATGGCAAGAAGAGAAGATTGATTTAAGAGAGCTACAACGTATAGTAGAGGAGAGTATTGGTGGCAAGTAAACAGAGAATTGATATAGTATTAGTAAAAGAAGGATATTTTCATTCCCGAGAACAAGCTAAGCGAGCGATTATGGCGGGGTTAATTTCGGATGAACATGGGATTATTGATAAACCAGGAGCCCTAATTAGTGACATTTCTCGATTGCATGTTAAGGGAAATGTCATGCCCTATGTTTCTCGAGGTGGATTAAAGTTAGAAAGAGCCATTGCTGTTTTTAATCTATCCGTGCAAGATGTTATTATGGCTGATATTGGTTCATCAACCGGTGGTTTTACCGACTGTGCCTTACAAAAAGGAGCTAAATTGGTATATGCTATTGATGTCGGAACGAATCAATTGGTATGGAAATTACGGAATGATGAGCGCGTCATCGTTAAAGAAAAGACCAATTTTCGATACGCTACAAAAGAACTATTTGAACGAGGATTACCCAACTTTATCACGATTGATGTTTCTTTTATCTCGCTTTTTCATATTTTTACTCCCTTATCTTCGATTGTCCCTTCTAAAACTCCCGTTGTGGCGCTAATTAAGCCACAGTTTGAGGCAGGCAAAGAACAAGTTGGCAAGCATGGAATTATAAAGGATCCGAAGGTACATAAAAACGTATTAGAAAAAGTCAGAAATTTCGCAAGAGAGTTAAGCTTCTATATGGAACAAGTAACCTATTCACCAATTACGGGAGGCAAGGGGAATATTGAATTTTTAGCTTTATTTGTAAAAGACGGAGAAGATCATAATTGTGATATAGATGATTTAGTAGAAGAGGCAAGCAGAGCATTAAAAGGTAGGTGATACAATGATTGCAAGCTTGTATATAAAAAATTTTGCTATTATAGATACTTTGCAGGTAGATTTTGATGATCATATGATTGCTTTGACGGGTGAAACCGGAGCAGGAAAATCGATCATTATTGAAGCTATTGGACAATTGATTGGCAATCGAACACAGACGAGTGCGATTCAAGAGGGTAGCGAGAGTGCCTTTATAGAAGGTGTTTTTTCCATTGCTAACAATCCATTGGTAAAAGAAAAATTATTTTTTTATGAGTTTGATGCAGATGATACCATGGTCGTATCAAAAACAATCCAAAGAGATGGAAAAAGTATTATAAAACTCAATTATCGCACGATATCATTATCCGTATTAAAAGATATCATGCCTTTACTAGTGGATGTTCATTCACAGTTTGAAACGCATAGCCTCTTTCATGAAAAAAAACATTTATCGATTTTAGATCAATTTATCGGATTGCCTGTTTCTACCTTATTAGAATCTTATCAAAAAGTGTATCAAAGCTATAAAAGTATAGAAAAAGAATACCAAACTATACTACAAGAAGAACTCGATGATGAACAAATAGATTTTTATAGAGCACGGCTTAGTGAAATTGAGGAAATTGATTTAGACTCCGTGGATGAGGATGCCTTGTGTAAGGAAGTAAAACAAGTAGAAGATTATGAAAAGCTACATGCAAATATTACTTTGTATCAAAATTATATGGAAGATTCTGTCTTTTTAAATTTAAGACAAGCATTAGATATTTTAGATACGATTAAAAACAAGGAAGAATACAATACGGCATATGATTCCCTATATAATATGTACTATCAAATGCAGGATCTTCATGAACAAATTATATCGATGTCTACAATAGATGGTTTAGATGTATATGATAGTACGGAAAAGCAAAAACTATTACATACGTTGCAAGCATTAAAAAAAAGATATGGTCCTTCTTTGGAGGCCGTTATAGAACAAAGAAATACCTATCGAATGAAAATCGATAGGTATGAAAAACGAGACAGTATACTTAGTGATATTAAAGCCAAAATGGAAGTAACAAAACAGAAGCTTATACAATCCGCAAAGAAAATAACGGCCTTACGTAAAAAAGAAGCCAAGCGATTTACTTCTTTAATCCAACAGGAATTAAAAAAGTTATATTTACCAAATGTGGATTTTACTATCCAATTTACAAATATTGAAGGCAATATAACCGGACAAGATCAAGTTGTGTTTTTGATTAGTACGAATCATAATACCTTACTTCCCATTCATAAAATTGCTTCTGGTGGAGAGTTATCACGCATTATGCTAGCTATTAAATCAGTATGTATGCAAACCAATGGTGTATCCACTATTATTTTTGATGAAGTGGACACGGGTGTAAGTGGTCGCGTAGCCGAAAGTATGGGTAGTAAAATGCATACTATGTCCAAAGATCGCCAGGTACTATGTATCACCCATTTGCCACAAGTTGCAAGCAAGGCAGAACATCACTATGCTATTGAAAAAAAAGTCAAAAAAAATAAAGTAGTCGTTTCTATAAAAAAATTAAATAAGGAACAAAGCATTGAGGAACTCGCCAAAATGATGTCGGGTAAAGAAATAACCGAACAATCCTTAGAAC
>CAKVJS010000118.1 GCA_934754755.1 uncultured Erysipelotrichales bacterium | reverse complement strand
GTATGCGGGGAAAATTGTAGAAAAAGGGCCTATCAACGATATCTTTTATGACCCTAGACATCCGTATACATGGGGATTATTATCTTCGATGCCAGATATCGAAACAAACGATGACGTTTTATACGCCATTCCAGGTAATCCTCCGAATTTACTTACACCGATTAAAGGAGATGCCTTTGCGCCTCGAAACAAATATGCTTTAAAGATTGATTATGAACAAGAACCACCTATGTTTAAGGTGACTGATACGCATTTGGCAGCGACATGGTTGCTGCACGAAAAGGCTCCAAAAGTAGAAATTCCTCAACAATTAAAAAATCGTATTGCGCGATTATTAAAGGAGGATCAGTAATATGAATGAACCTTTGTTAGTAGTAAAAGATCTAAAACAACATTTTAAAATCAATCGAAAATACACAGTAAAAGCTGTTGATGGTATTTCCTTTGTGATTCATAAAGGGGAGACATATGGTTTAGTTGGTGAATCCGGTTCGGGCAAATCGACAACAGGTCGTTCTATTATTCGTTTGTATACCCCAACTAGCGGTGAAATATACTTCAACGGACGTTGTATTAGTGGAAAATTGTCAGGAGAAGATACTTCTGTATTGCGAACTAAAATGCAAATGATTTTCCAAGATCCAATGGCTTGTTTAAATCCAAGAAAAAAAGTTATTGATATTATTGGACAAGGATTAGATGTTCATCATTTATATAAATCAAAAGAAGAACGTAATGAAAAAATATATGCCATACTTGAAAAAGTAGGATTATCTAGAGAACACGCCAACCGATATCCGCACCAATTTTCTGGTGGTCAAAGACAACGGATTGGTATAGCTAGAGCATTGATTATGGATCCAGAATTAATTATTGCAGATGAAGCAATTAGTGCCCTTGATGTTTCCATTCAGGCACAAGTGGTAAACTTAATGAAGATGATCCAAGAGGAAACGGGATGTGCGTATTTATTTATCGCCCATGACTTATCAATGGTTAAATATATAAGTGACCGTATTGGTGTATTGCATTTAGGATATTTAGTAGAAACAGGAACAACCGAAGAAATCTTCAACAATCCACTACACCCTTACACAAAATCATTATTATCTGCAATTCCTCATCCAAATCCAATCATTGAAAAAAGTCGAATTTCCCTATCTTACGACTACAAAGCAAGTGGTCTAGATTATAAATTAGGGACGCAACAACAAATTAGTGATACACACTATGTATTAGCTACCGATGAAGAGTTACAAAGCTTTTTATCCAGCAATACAAAAACATACTAATAGTAAGGCTATAACAATCTATGTTATAGCCTTTTTTAATTGCCTATATTTACATTGATAAAACAAGCTAGATATTATATGATTGAGATAGAATAAAAAATAATAAGTAGGATCATAGTATATATGACATTAAAAGGAGAAAAAGATGAAATTTGAAGACTATACGTATGAAAGAATATCTATTACAAAACTACAAAATAAGATAGATAGCTTACTTACAACGCTATCTACGTCTCATACTTATGAACAATTTTATGAAACATTTAAACAAATTGATAACGAATTTTTGTATGTTGATAGTATGTTATCACTCGCAAGTATTCGTTTTACGGTTAATACAAACGATGCATTTTATAGCCAGGAACAAGATTATTGGGATGAAAATAGTCCCTATATTCAAGAATTGGATAACAAGGTTACCAAGGCGGTTTTACAAAGCAAATATGTAGAACAACTTAAGCAAGATATACCAGAAACATATTTTATCTTAGCTGCGCAAAATGTGAAGCTGTTCGATCCAAGCATTGTATCCGATTTACAACAAGAAAATCGACTACAAAGTAAATATCAAAAGGTAATTGCAGAAGCAGAAATCGAGTTTGCAGGGAAAACTTATACATTAGCTAGTTTAGGGGCTAAATTAGATGATATCGATGAGTCGGTACGTAAAGGTGCATGTGAGGCTTACTGGCAGTATTTTAGCGATCATGAAGAAGAAATCGATGCTATTTATGATGCATTAGTTAAAGTCCGTGATACGATGGCTAAAAAGCTTGGTTTTAAGAACTATGTAGATCTAGCGTATGTGCGCATGCATCGTATGGATTACGGTAGAAAAGAGGTCGAAGTGTACCGTAAAAAGATATTAGAAGTTGTTGTTCCCTTTGCATCTAAACTATATGAACAACAAAAACAACGATTACAGGTAGATAAACTGGATGTATATAATACGGACTTTCTATTTATGAGTGGAAATCCTACACCTAAGGCTAGTGCTGAAGAAATGATCGAATTAGCTAGGCAAATGTATCAAGATTTTTCACCTAAAACAGGTGCATTCTTTGATTATATGATCGAACATAACCTAATGGATTTAGTTGCGAAACCTGGTAAAGCGGCAGGTGGATACTGTACGTATATACCGGAATATGTTTCTCCTTATATTTTTTCTAATTTCAATGGGACATATGGCGATGTACATGTTTTAACCCATGAGGCAGGACATGCTTTTCAAGTATACTCTTCTTGCTATGTACGTCCATCTGCATGCATTTGGCCAACGATGGAAAGTGCTGAAATTCATTCTATGAGCATGGAGTTTTTAACGTGGCCATGGATGGAGTCGTTCTTTAAGGAAGATACCAATAAGTTTTACTATTTACATTTAGTCAGTGCGATCACATTTTTGCCATATGGCGCCTTGGTTGATCATTTTCAAGAGGAAATATACAGTGATATAAGCATGTCACCATCAAAGCGTAAGGAAGTATGGCGCAAGTTGGAAAAGCAATACTTACCAGAAAAAAATTATGATGCCATTCCTTTATTAGAGAAGGGGACTTGGTGGTATAAACAAGGGCATATTTTTACTAGCCCATTCTATTATATTGATTACACATTGGCACAAGTATGTGCTTTACAATATTGGATGCGAAAACAAGAAGATGATCCGAACGTATTAGATGATTACTTTACGATTTGTAATCTAGGCGGTACGTTACCATTTCAAAAGATTGTTAAAGAAGGTAACATTAAGGTTCCT
Source organism: uncultured Erysipelotrichales bacterium (assembly GCA_934754755.1). Taxonomy (GTDB): domain Bacteria; phylum Bacillota_I; class Bacilli_A; order Erysipelotrichales; family Coprobacillaceae; genus CAKVJS01. Next base: position 1,347 of record CAKVJS010000118.1, on the reverse strand, counting down.
TTTGATGATAAATGCTTGGAAGAAGTCATTGATTATGCTAAGGAATTTTTAGCTAACTTTGATCAAAAACAATTACAATAATAAAAAAACCTCCAATTTGGAGGTTTTTAATTAGCTTATATCCGTATTTTCTTCTATTAGTGCAACAACTTCTTCCATTGTTGTGCATTCTAGTGCCCGCAATGCAAGATCCTTCATTTCTGATTTTTTCATACTACGAATTAATTTACGTTGCGATAAAATAGAGGTAGCAGACATAGAGAATTCATCCAATCCTAGACCTAGAAGAATAGGAGCAGATAAAGCATCGCCGGCCATTTCTCCACACATTCCTGTCCATTTACCGTTAGCATGGGATGCATCAATCACATTTTTAACTAGTCGTAAGATAGAAGGATTTAGTGGTTGATACAGATACGATATCGTATTTGACATTCGATCGGCTGCAAAAGTATATTGAATTAAATCATTGGTACCAATCGAGAAGAAATCTACTTCCTTAGCGAATTGATCTGCTAATACAGCAGCAGCAGGTATTTCAATCATAATTCCAATTTCAATCGAATCCGATACGGCAATTCCCTTTTGTATTAGACCTTCTTTTTCTTCTAATAGAATACTTTTTGCCTTTCTGAATTCAGGTAATGAGGCGATCATTGGGAACATAATACGTAGATTACCAAATACAGATGCTCTTAATAAAGCGCGCAATTGGGTTCTAAAAATATCTTCTCTTTGAAAGCATAAGCGAATCGCACGGACCCCTAAAAATGGGTTCATCTCTTCTGGTAAATCAATCGCTGGTAATTTCTTATCTCCACCGATATCGAGGGTTCTAACAACAACTGGTTTACCTTGGACACCTTCTAGAACCGCCTTATATGCTTCAAATTGTTCCTCTTCTGTAGGAAGATCCGTAGATTCCATATATAAGAATTCGGTTCTATATAATCCAACACCTTCTGCACCATTATCTAATACAGCATTAATGTCTTTCGGTGAACCGATGTTGGCAGCTAGCTCTACTTTATGATTGTCTTGTGTAACCGTATCGAGATTCTTAAGAGTTTTTAACTCTTCTTTATAAGCCAAGAAGTCTTCTCTTTTTTTACGGTACTCTTCTATTTGTTCATTGGTTGGATTGTCAATTACAATTCCTTCCATTCCATCCAAAATAATCATATCATTGTTATTGATTTTTTCAGTAATGTCACCCATAGCTACAACAGCTGGAATTTCCATACTGCGAGCTAATATAGCAGAGTGGGAAGTTCTTCCACCAATGTTAGTCGCAAATCCTTTTACGAGGTTCTTATTTAGTTGGGCTGTATCCGATGGTGTTAAATC
>CAKVJS010000117.1 GCA_934754755.1 uncultured Erysipelotrichales bacterium | reverse complement strand
CCACAGAAGCGTTCCATGGGGAATTGCCAGTAATAGCAGGCTGGCCCCAAGTCTTTCACATTGTCACTTAGGTGAAGGAGACTGTGAATGTTGATGGTGCACACAGGCATTCGTTCCTCGAGCCCACGATAGTACAGTTCTTCAAAGTCCCTCACAAAGTTCTGACAAAGGTGGGACAACTTGACAACCCTTTCCATGCTTATCTCATATGTGGTGGAATGCTGATAAATTATAGCAAGGTCGACAAAGTTCTTTCGAAAGCGGTCATGGAGTTCACCCTCCAACAGTGCAGGGCCATAATGTGATAGCCACATGCGCCACTCTTCTGCTTTATATCCGGTACTGTGGTTTTTAATCGACCGGGGCGCATGACCGAGGTGGCCTGGGATTGACGGGCGTGCTTTTTCCATCGACTCTGATATCCTTTCGAGTGCTCCCTGTTTCATCCAGTGCTTGCTCCAATCGTCACCAAACTTCCCACCGCTGAATATTGAATAAAGCATTGGCACAACATTCAAGAGCACACAATGCATTATGTCGACAGGAAAGCTTCTCGTGAAGTGAAGGGATCCGAGCTCTGTCAGGATGCTTTTTCGTGTCATACCTCGCTTGTCCCACTCATCCTTTGAATCGATTATCGCCAGTTGGTCGATACGCTGGCGCATTGTACGGTCATCGTCATTTTTAAGTGGCACCCTTCCACGGCGATCCTGAACGGGATAATAAGTCGTTATTTTGTTGCCCTTATTTCCCTTCCTCTGGTACTTTTTTGCCTCGATATCGCAGAAGCGGCAAGGGAATTTGGCGTTTCCAGGGTACTTAAATCCGGTGACTTCAGCAATCGCAGGGCCGTCCCCAGTGACTAAGATTGGCCAGGCGCGAAGCGTGAATTCTCGATTTGCAGCATCTGTGCATCTGAGCCCTTCCCCCAATTGCTTCAACTCGTCAATCAATGGAACAAGGAAGCTGTCAAGGTTTGCCTGCTTTTTAGGCCCAGGAATAACGAAGCTGGCCAGGATGTTCTCTTTCTTGTATCGAATGTCGGGTGGGAGATTGAGATTGATCAAAATTACCGGTGTTGTGCTGTGATTTTTTCGAGCCACGAGTTGAAATCCATCTAACGAAATCTGCAATGCGACATCTGTATCTTGCGAAAACAAGCCTTTTTCCTTGCGATGGAAATCATGATAAAGCCGGCCATCGAAAATATCCTTCAGATTATCAGGCCTTGGGGTTTTGAAGCTTGCTCGGTATGTGGAGAGGATGTGACATCGATCAACTTGCGCATACTGGGCACTCAAACGTGGAGCCAGCTCCAGGTATGTGAACTGCCTTCGAGGCTTCCCAAATTGACTGTACCTGGGTTCAGAGCAGTGCACACAATGATCCAAGTCCGCCCATTGGCCTGCAAATGCCATGTGTGAATTGACACAGCAATCGATCTTTTTCGTCGGTACAGGGTAAGTTTCGTCCATATATTTATTCAGGTGATAAGCCGATGGAAGCTGAAGATCGGGGCTCAGGGAACTGTTCATGATATCTCTCAGGTCTTCATATTTTTGCTGTGAAACCCCCAACCGCCACACAGCGATTTTTTCCCATCGCTCATTTCTTGATAAGTGCTCATCTCGCATGTCTCCTCTTTTCCATGATATTGTTGGTTAGCAAAACTGACAAAGATTTTTTTAAAAACCATTAAGTGATAAATACTTACGGTATGCCTCTGACATTGGTATCTTCCAGGTCAGTGGTATCAGTACCTCCCAAGGGCCCTTCATCCTCGCTAATTTGTGCTTCACTACCGGTCTCGGTGAACCTAAACATCATCTTGTTAGCACATGCCACTAGGAGCTTGAGAGAAAAGCCACCGACTTACGGTTCTAGGTCAGAGGCATTGCTTCCTCGGCCATGATCGAATTCCTCTTCACCATCGGCTTCACCTGGATCAATCATTCTGAAGGATTTGTTAGTCTAGTCTTGTCCATGTCCACATTCTTCATGCTTCCAGCACTAACCTTATTTGATTTTGGATAGGCAAATCTTCCTCTCCTGTGTGGCTTTCTTGGTTTTGCAAGTCTCTCTTCTCTTGCTCATGTCGCCTGAATGCACGAGCCGAATACAATGGTGTTGGAGTTGCATGACTATCGCATCCTTCGCACCATCCATGAATTCTTCGTGGCGAGAGAGAGCTGTAACTGAACTCGGTGGTTTGGTGTCTTCGTTTTGTTCTCTCAGAAACATATGATCCTCCCTCACTGGGGTTTCTCCGCATGCATCGAGGGCAAATACACCAGGCTTGTTCTCTTGCCATTGTTGCCAGGTTTTCTGATAGTGGGTGAAGATTTTGTATATCAGAAACTCGATTGGGTCAGACTCAAAGAAAATCTGTCGCAGAGGGTCGGCTGTCTCTGGTGTCTCTGAGGTGAAGGGAAATAGCTCACCACCGGACAAAGTGAGTGGAGAGGCAGAAGTTGTCGGAGTCTTCGAAGGATCTAGTAGTGGGAAACTCGAGATATCGATGTGTGTATGAATGATGTCTGTATATATAAGGTACATGAAAAATAGCTCCTCTCTAGGAAAATCTGGTGGAAAAATCTGCACTCCATGTACCACGGATGGTCTCTCATCTCTGACCTAAACCCATCTACCGAGACTGGCATCTGATCTGTACTGCCTACGGTGCCACTATCTGACAGAAAGTAATGCCTAAGTCTTATTGAGTTCACTAAGAGATTTTGACGCAAAAACCGTGATTCTGATTTTAAAAATGACAAAGTACTTTTGACAGGATGACTTTCCTTCCTTTCTCCTCCAAATTTTCCCAAATGACCTCTTAAATCAGAGATTTGCCTTCAGGACCTATGGTAGACAGTTCAAATAAGAAATTTCTGATTTTGGCAGATGAGATTTTCTCGATGGTTGTTGGAAAACTACTACTGAAGGCCTTAGAACTCAGCAAGTCTAGTTAGGTCCATAAGAGCATAAAAATCTGCATGTATCTCCAGATTAGACAGATCAATAATCACTCAGACAGCCAACCAGCCATTCATAACCTCAAATAGTTAAGCAACAATGTCCTCTCAAACAATGTCTTCTCAAACCACACCAAACAGACAGCGCCTAATACCGATAGAGGCGTCGACAGGCATTGACACCCTAGCAAAACTCAATCGAGTGCTGCAAGATTATGGGCGTCGGCCTCAGGAAGATGAAAACCGACCATGGAGGCGAGCGGATCGCTTGTATGACAATCCGCTGCAACGGAGGGATGTCAGCAGCATCGTCACCAATGCAATGGCTGACAGGTATGAAAAGGGCAAGGCACCAGCATGGTCAAACATTGACCTGGTGTTTGTTGGCAGTCTTTGCCAAACCGTGATGCAGAGGCATCGGTGGCTCGGCGACTCTGAGCACAACTGGGTTGTTGGCCTTGTTGTAAAGATCGCATACAACAACAAGCTGGGAACGGACCGGAGAGAGCTGAGGAGGAGGGGGCAGCGCAGTCTGGGGGATGAAAGAGAGCATGGTAAGTTAATAGAGAGTTTCAGTCAACCAATGAGTAAACCAAGTTATTAATGATTATATTTTTAAAGCCCACACCACACCACCACCACCTTCTATTGCGGCCTCTCCTCTTTTGCGGTTGGGGACACCTGCTAGTGGGGATGACAATGGTAAGTTAGCAACAGACCCATGTGAAGTGACAGGAAGATTACTTACTGAACATTGTAACTTTAAAGCAGAGCCCACACCGCACAATCTCCGCCAGACACCCCAGCGTCGGCAAAGAGCGGCGGAGATTGCCGCGGCAGCTGCGGTCACTCCAACTCCTGGGTCACGCAGAATGTCCAGACGGCAGCTTTTCCCCTCCAGAGTTGTGAGGGAAAATGAATGGATCCTGAGCACCCTGTCCCGACAAAGAGAGGACAGGGTCCAAAAAAACAAGACCCGGAGGGAGGAGAAGGAGAGCCAGGCAGCTGCCCGAAAGCGGCTGGCAGTGTTGGAGAGGGAGCGTGAGCAGTTGAGGAGGGATCTTGAAAGTAGTGAGGAAGAGGGTGGTGAGGAGAGTGAGGAGGAAGGAGTGGAGGATGAAGATAACTGGACTGTTATTTCGAGTTTAGAGTAGTTTAATTTGAATTTAAGTTGACTTGCTCTCATGGGGGGATTCCCCCCCTATGAGAGGGGAAACATTAATTGAAAGCAAATGGAGGAACTCAAAAGGTGGGAATCCCCCAATATCAGCGGGGAAATAATCAACTGTTTGAATTTCGAGGGATTCCCCCCTCAGACTGGGGGATGTTGGTTTTTTTCTGCCGGTTTGTTTGCTTATTTGGTGGGAAATTGTCCGTTTCCCCTTTCTCAGAGGGGAATCACCCAGCTTTGGGGGGAACTTTTTTCGTAGGGCTATACAGCTACCACATCAGAGG
>CAKVJS010000116.1 GCA_934754755.1 uncultured Erysipelotrichales bacterium | reverse complement strand
GTTTAAACTAGATGGTATTGAACCAGCACCTCGTGGCGTTCCACAAATCGAAGTAACCTTCAGCATTGATGTTAACGGAATTGTGAATGTAAAAGCGAAAGATTTAAAAACACAAAAAGAACAATCGATTGTAATTCAAAATTCAACTGGTTTATCAGATGAAGAAATTGACCGTATGGTAAAAGAAGCCGATGCAAATAAAGCAGAGGATGAAAAGAAACGTAAAGAAATTGAAACCAAAAACAAAGCTGAACAAATGATCAATGAAATCGATAAAACAATGAATGAACAAGGGGATAAAATTGATCCGCAACAAAAAGAAGCAGCTACTAAACTAAAAGAAGAATTAACAACCGCTTTAAATAATAATGATATCGAAACATTGGAAGCAAAAATGTCAGAATTAGAACAGATGGTACAACAAATGGCAGCTTACGCCTACCAACAAAATGGTAGCGAAGGCTCTCAAGATAGTAGTGCTTCTAACGATGACAATGTCGTAGATGCAGACTTTGAAGAAAAAAATTAAACAAGTAAAACCAAGGGCAATCCTTGGTTTTAACTAGTAAGCAATAGAAAAGGGTGAGAAGATGGCAGATAAAAGAGATTATTATGAAGTGCTGGGTGTAGGTAAAGATGCGTCCGCAAGTGAAATAAAACGAGCGTATCGAAAAAATGCGAAAAAATATCATCCCGATGTAAATAAAGAGGCAGGGGCGGAAGAAAAATTCAAAGAAGTACAAGAAGCCTACGAAGTATTGTCCGATGATAATAAAAAAGCAGCCTATGATCGTTATGGGCATGCCGCCTTTCAAGGTGGTGCCGGGGGTGCCGGTGCCGAAGGATTTGGTGGTTTTGGTTTCGAAGATGTTGATTTATCGGATATCTTTGGATCTTTCTTTGGCGGTGGTGGTACGCGTCGTCAACGCAACGGACCACGCAATGGTGATGACCGCCTAATGCGTATCGATATTTCTTTCATGGAAGCCATCCAAGGGGTACAAAAAGAAGTTCGCATTAATTATGATGCACCTTGTAGTGTATGTAATGGAAGTGGGGCTAAATCAAGCAGTGATGTTACGACTTGTCCAACTTGTCGAGGAAGTGGGCAAGTGCAACAACAACAAAACACACCGATTGGGACATACGTAACAACCAGTACATGTCACCAATGTGGTGGAACAGGTAAAATCATTCGCAATAAATGTCCACAGTGTCATGCTAAAGGATATCAAAATAAAACGGTCACGGTGAAGCTAGATATTCCTGCTGGTATTAACACTGGGCAACAATTACGGGTTTCCGGTAAAGGTGGACGCGGAGTTAATGGTGGAAAGAATGGTGACTTATTTGTGGAAGTGCAAGTTAAAGCACATTCGCATTTCGTGCGCGATGGTCGCAATATCTTAATTACTGTTCCGATTTCTAGCGTCGAAGCAACGCTTGGTTGCGAAGTAGAAGTTCCGACTGTATATGGTGATGTAACAGTTAAAATCCCTGCGGGAACACAAGCCGGTGCGGCATTACGATTAAAAGGAAAAGGTGTAAAAGAAATCCGTGGAAGTGGATACGGTGATCAAATTGTCAAAGTGGATGTCCGGATTCCAACCCGTTTATCAACTGAAGAAAAAGAACTATACCAAAAATTAGCCGGTATATCGCATAAAAAAGAATCGATCTTTGATGCCTTTAAAAAAGCCTTTAAAAAATAAGAAAAGACCCCTATGATAATAAATAGGGGCTTTTTTGTTTAATATTATAAAAATAAGGAAAAATAAAAACAGCATTCTCTATGCTGTTGGTTACTATTTATGAAGATTTTCTAAGTGAACGTAAAGCTCTAGCGGAAATTTTTAATTTCATAGGTTTACCATCTACTAAAACAGTTGTTTTTTGTAAATTAACATTCCATTTTCTTCTACTTGAATTTAATGCATGAGAACGTTTATTTCCAGACATTGGGCCTTTTCCACTAATTTGGCATTTTCTTGACATGATGTTCTCCTCCTTTGACTTCAATATACTTACTAATGATATCACTTAAGTTTATAAAATGCAATTAATTTTTTCTAAAATGACAAATTATTGTACCAATAATTAATGAATAAAATTTGTAAAGCAAAGGCAAATACTGTATAATCTATAAGGATGCAGGATACGTAGTAATAGGAGGTATGTGTACATGATAGAGAGAAGTACAAACTTAGGAACCGTAAATATTTCTTTGGATGCTGTAGCAACGGTTACCGGTGGTGCCGCTACGGAATGTTATGGTGTCGTTGGTATGGCCAGCCAAAAGAAACTCAAGGATGGCTTCTATGAACTATTGCGTAAGGATAACTATGCGCGCGGTATCAAAGTTAAAGACGGCGATACAGGAGTTATTTTAGATCTCTATGTGATTTTAGGTTACGGTATCAAAATCACAGAAGTATTGTATGAAGTACAAAATAAAGTAAAGTATGTCATCGAATCAACGCTAGATTTATCTGTTGAAGCAGTGAATATCTATGTCCAAGGTGTTCGGGGCGTTGCGTAGAGGGAGGATTTATGAAGAAAGTTACAGGAAGCTTATTTAAAGAAATGGTGATTAGTGGAGCGAATAATTTACACAATCACCATCCGGAAATTGATGCCTTAAATGTTTTCCCTGTGCCTGATGGCGACACTGGTACCAATATGTCATTAACGTTTATGAATGGTGCTAATGAAATAAAGGATTTAGATAGTACCTCAATTTATATTGTTGCTAAGGCTTTATCCAAAGGTTTATTGATGGGTGCCCGAGGTAACTCTGGGGTTATCTTATCGCAAATTTTTAGAGGCTTTGCTTTGTCTTTGGAAGACCAACAAGAAGCTGATGCTTTAATGATTGCGCAAGCTTTCGCAAATGGTGCCAAAGTAGCGTACAAAGCCGTGATGCGACCAGTAGAAGGAACTATTTTAACGGTTATTCGAGAAGCGAGCGAAGCACTGGAATCCTATGTGCAAGAAGATATGGATATAGAGGAACTTTTTTCTTATTTTATAAAAGAAATGGATGCTTCCTTGCAAAGGACGCCGGATTTATTACCTGTATTAAAAGAAGTTGGCGTTGTTGATAGTGGAGCTACCGGATTGCTTACTGTTCTACAAGGTTTTTTAGCTTGTTTACAAGGCAAAGCAATCGCGTATGAAAAAATAGAAAGTACGCCAACAGCGACGGAAAATTTTCTGGAAACAAAACCCCAATCGCAAGAATTTGGGTATTGTACAGAATTTATTTTGCGTTTAGAAGGAGCCCTTGTTGACAAATTCAATGAAAACCAATTGAAGAATGAATTAGAGCGGCTGCCTGGTAATAGTATCGTTGTTGTACAGGATGATGATATTGTCAAAGTCCATGTGCATACATTAAAGCCAGGAAATGCACTAAATATAGGGCAACGCTTTGGTGAGTTCATGAAATTAAAGATCGAGAATATGCAGGAACAACATAATACAATTATCGATCAGGAACATATGAAGGATACTAAAAAACCGAGAAAAAAAGTGGCTATGATTTCTGTATGTGCTGGTGATGGTTTAAAAGAAGCATTTTTAGAATTAAACTGTGACAGCGTTATTAGTGGGGGTCAAACAATGAATCCTTCCACGGAAGATTTAGTTCGTTCGATCAAGGAAGCGAATGCGGATACGGTTATTATCTTACCAAATAATTCCAATATTATTATGGCAGCCCAACAAACAGCTACGATCTTAGAAGATACCACAAAAGTAATCGTTATTCCCTCGAAGACAATTCCACAGGGATTAGCAGCTTGTATTATGTTCCAGCCTGATCAAGATATTGATCATATGGTTGCGGATATGAAAGAAGCCATTCGTTCGGTTAAAACTGGACAAGTTACCTTTGCGATTAAAGATACTACCTTTGAAGGGGTATCGATTAAGGCCAATGAATATATGGCTATTTGTGAAAAGGACATTATTTCTAGTCATAAGAAGAAGCTAGATGCACTGAAAGATACGTTACAAAATTTAATTACAGCTAACGATGAATTAGTTACCTTAATTGTTGGTGAAGATGTAAATGATCAAGAAATACAAGAAATGGAAAGTTATATTACCGATAACTTCCAAGTTGAATTAGAAGTTATTCATGGTAAGCAACCTGTCTATTCCTTTATCGTTGGTGTAGAATAAATACTAATTTTCCGCTTAGGATATTCCTAGGCGGTTTTTTAAGTTAGAATCCATAATATAGGGATTTACTTTACTTTGCATTGGCGTTATGATAGATATATACGATATTTATCTTTTGAATTTGAATGCTTTTTTGTTAGTCAATAAGGTTACATTTTTTCATAGTTTTTATGACAAAAAGGTACGTATTAGGTGAAATTATAAATGGATATATTATAATAAAAAGGTATATTTGAAAGAGGTAATGTTCATGCACAGTT
>CAKVJS010000115.1 GCA_934754755.1 uncultured Erysipelotrichales bacterium | reverse complement strand
ACTTTTACTAAGCATCTTAAAACATATATGAATCAACAACATGCCATTTATTTAAAAGTAGACCCAGAAATTATCTACCACGATATTGATCACAAGGGACAACCGATTAAAGATGGTCATCATAATTATGATATCTACCAAAGCTTATTAGATTTAGGATATCACCACAAAGGTTTCAATGTATTATTTGAACATAATCAACCCCGCTATACCTTCCGACGCTATTTTTCTAAATATCATAGTATTTCTGAAATGGAGAAGAGTTTATCAAAATCTTTTTTAAGTACGGTAAAACGCAGTTATAAATATAAACAGGAAGTGGTAGAAGGAATGGATCCCAGCCTCTTTTATGAACTTGCCCAAGAAACAGCTAAGAAAGATAACTTTACAACTTTCAGCAAACAATTTTATGCTACCTTTTTTAAACAGTTTCATACTATAAAAAAAGCAAAAATATTCAATGTAGTAATCTATCCAGATGAAATATTAGAAACTAGAAAAAAGGAAATTAGTGATTTAAGAAGTAAAATGGAAAAACAACAATTATCGAGAAAAGCTGCCAGTGATGCACCCGATGTAATCAAGCGAATGGAAAAGGATATTCGTACGTTTGCACCTTATGAAAATCAGTATCCAGATGGTTACGTTGTTGCTTCGTTAATGTGTTCCTATAGTAAACAAGGTATGTATACCTTATACTTAGGTAATAATGATCTAGCTCTATATACCTTTTCAATTAATCGTCTGTACTATGAAGTAATGATTGATTGTTATAATCGAGGAATCGCCTTTATGGATCTATTTGGTACCATTGGTGACCCACAAAAACAATACCAAAACTTAGCTGATCTACACGAATATAAACGTAAGTTTGGTGACCAATACACCGAATTCATTGGTGAATTCGATTTAATATATAAACCCTTTTGGTATCGTATCCTACCTCACTTACTTAAGATCTATCGAAAATTCCATTAAAAAACATGTTTATATGTTTCAGACTATCGATAAATCTTGGTTTAGATTTGATAGTCTTTTACATTACATGTCTTATTAACTTTAAAAACATGGCAAAATTGCCATGTTTTTCTATATACTCATCTTTTATTTTTTTACACGTAGATAAAAGACTGTGGTGCAGCTTTAATTCCAAATTCTTCCAATTCTTTTGGTTGGTCATACTCTATAACATTTTTTAATTTATAAGCTATAGCAATATCCCTATTAGCATAGTAATCAATATAAAACGCCTTATTTATACCGGAATAACTTTTCGTTACATCCCAAACTACCTCAGGACTATTAACAATGATTTGTTCAATCTCAGCTTCACCTATAACTTTACATATTGGTGATGTCGAGTAAATGATAATTTTATCTGGTTCCCTTTTTGCTTTAACTTTTCTAAATTCATATCTTTTTTGTCCGGATATAATTTTGTTAACAAATTCTGGATGTATTGATAATAAAATTGTACACATATTTATCTCCTAAAATAAATAACAATTAGAGAAGCATTATATTATTACAGCTTCCCTAACAATAGTGCCTATCTATTATATTTATCGAGGGTCTTTTATTTTACAATGATATCATGGATATTAGATAAAATAATACGTATTGTACCATCCGGATTATTTTCCTGGATGATATTATGATTCGTTATGTAATCATCTACAGCCAATTCAATAATACGATCTTGATCTAAAACGAGTTTACATCTAGCCATACGATCGATATTGCCCGGGACATTCACAATTTCATCGTCTTCTTCTATTCCTAAATCACGCATAATAAGCTCAACCTCTTCGGTTGCATTATAATCATTAGCCATCGCTTTTTTCGCTAAAGCAACAGGTTTAACTGGCTGCCGATCCATCACTAAATCAACGAGCTCTTTACGCACATGGGGAATCGGATCACCTTCTACAACATGAAACTGCCCATCGACCTTTTTAACAACCTTGTTTACAATATTTAACTTCTGTTTATCTGTTAGTTTAGGTTCTCCCTTGATATATTGTTCGTTTAAATAAAAACCGGGCTTACCATCAATAGAGAAGCGTTTTTCAATAAGCGATAATACATTATTTTCAATATCGATAATAATTGCTTCCTCTACAGCACTTGATTTCGATGGTAAACTTTGGCAATTCACAAACTTAATACTACGTTTCCCATCTACTTCTTCCATGATACTTAATGGCGTTTTTTTATAATTCAACTTAATTATTAAGATGTGTTTGACTCCATCTATTTTACATTCTACATACATCATATTCGCATTTGGCATTTCATCGATTTTTTGACATAGGCGATAAATATCTTCTGATATCTGACTAGCTTCAAAGCGAAAGTTATCATCATCTAAAATCATATTTTTCGCTTTTTCTAATAAATGATGATGCTCACCAACAACAAGTTCTTTCTTTGTCGTACTTTGTACTACCTTGTCAATCTTTTTATCATAATACTCTGTTGTACCTTCTACTAAATTAATGAAATTATCGGAACATATTAAAGCTGCATGTTCCATATCAAACATATGGATGAGAATTTTATCAACAATTACAGTATTCATCGTATTCACTCCTAACCCTTATATTGTAACATATTTCTACCCTTCTCGATAGTAAGTATCTTCGTTTACAATAACTACGAAACAAACCTTATATGCTCTTTTCTTATTAGCAATCACCATATAGGCTACATATAGTACTATAGGTGATATATATGAATTCTAAAAGAAAAATAATTTGTAGACCCTCTAATAATGGATCAGGAATTACTGGTCCCACTGGTCCTACTGGTCCAATGGGACAACGTGGAAGCACAGGTCCTACCGGTCCTCAAGGTATGCGCGGTGCTACTGGGCCTACCGGACCATCAGGTATAAATGGCACAGGGGCTACTGGAGCAACGGGTCCAACTGGGCCTGCAGGAATAGATGGTATTGGGATTACTGGGCCAACCGGTCCGATGGGACAACAAGGGGAACGAGGCGAAACAGGTCTAACGGGTCCTACTGGACCGGTAGGATTTACCGGACCGCAAGGTGAGACAGGTCCAACGGGTGCTACTGGTGCAATGGGTCCAACTGGGCCTGCAGGAATAGATGGTATTGGGATTACTGGGCCAACCGGTCCAATGGGACAACAAGGGGAACGAGGCGAAACCGGTCCAACGGGTCCTACTGGACCGGTAGGCTTTACCGGACCGCAAGGTGAGACAGGTCCAACGGGTCCTACTGGTGCAATGGGTCCAACAGGGGAAGATGGCATCGGATTTACTGGACCTACAGGTCCGATGGGACAACAAGGTGAACAAGGCGAAACCGGACCATCAGGGCCAACTGGACCAGTAGGATTTACCGGGCCGCAAGGGGAAACGGGTCCAACAGGCCCTACTGGTCCAGTAGGACCTACAGGAGCGACAGGGCCAGCAGGTAGTGGCGGCGGCGCAGCAGCACGACCATATCTTTATGGTACTGTAGCCAGAGAAAATTCTCGTAATCGTATAGACGTATCCGCAAATGGTACGCTTATAAGTTTCCCTGTCTATACGTCTTTACTTTTTAATACAAATGATAATATGCAATTTGAAACTAATACAATTGATTACTATTATGTATATTTCAAAGTATCCTTAGCATCTGCATTACCTATAACTTTAAATCTCTTATTGAACAATGCTGCCACAGTACTATATTCCTTACCAAACAACAGAAATGCAACGCAGTTAAGCCACACATTTATTGGTCCGATATTGGGACCTTCTAGATTTTCATTACAAATAACAGGGTATAATGGGCAAGTGACCCTCCTACCTGATAGTGAATTCATTATATTTGCACTAGGAATAGGTGCCGGATAAATCTTAGCCATAAAAAAAGCACACAACTCTTTATTTGAGTTCCTGTGCCTTTCAGTATGTATAGATATTATTTTTGTAATAACTTTGCAGCTGCTTGATCCACAATAACAATACAGTTTGGATGCTTTTGAAGAACCGTAGCAGGACATGCTGTAGAAATATCACCTTCTACTAATTCCTGTACAGCCTCCGCCTTATTTTCACCACAAGCGACTAAAATAATCTTTTTAGCTTCTAAAATATTTTTAATTCCCATTGTAATCGCATGGTTCGGTACTTCTTCTAGTTTATTATCAAAGAATAATCGGGCATTATCTTTTCTTGTACTTTCTTTTAATGTTATATAATGAGTAGTACAATCAAAAGGTGTTCCCGGTTCATTAAATCCAATATGACCATTGGATCCAATTCCTAGTAATTGTAAATCAACGCCTTCTTTTTCTAATAATTTTGTATACGAAGAACAATTTTCTTCTATATCACCAGATCCCTTTGGTAAATGAATATTCTCTTCCTTCAAATCGATATGTTGGAATAAGTGTTCTTGCATAAAGTAATAATAACTTTGTGGATGTGACCTTTCTAATCCATAGTAT
>CAKVJS010000114.1 GCA_934754755.1 uncultured Erysipelotrichales bacterium | reverse complement strand
ACGCCTATGGAACTTCGAGACACACCTCCAAGGTTTCCCGCATCAATTTCATTTCTTGCCAGCGTGTCATGATCAGACGCAAAAACGATGTCGTTATCAGATGAATCGCTCAGCATAAGACCCATTGTTCTTTGAACCGAGCCTTCCCCTGTGTTGATTCTTCTTATAATTAATTCTTCTCTGGCATCGACTACTGAATAAGTATCTGCCATTTTCTGTTGTACATACAGAAGCCAGCCATTAGGAAAGATTTCCCCGGTCCCAATTATCCATCCATCCTTCAATGTATTAATGTGATGAATATGCCTGCATGGCAATGTTGGGCTTGCACTAGAGACCAATTCATAAATTTCAAAGCAGCATTCATCTACTACCCTTACTTTAAATTGAAAACCTCCAGTATTTCCATTTTCATCAATCTTATCAGACACCATCCAATTAACGGTTTCTGGTTTTGAGCCATGAGCTAACAAGGCTACAATATTTCCCGTTTTTAGTCCGTGAGGCTGATCAGTATACACTTTTGCCGTCTCTTCGGCTTTTATGAACTTAACCCTTCCCGATTCAGTCCATTCAAAGCTCGTTTTAACACTTCCTTCTAACTTCTCAGGTAAGCAAATCGTCCGCTTGTTTACAGCAATATCGTACTCTGCACAATTAACATCATCTTGCAGTTTAATCCGATTTCCAAAATTTGTTCCCCACGCATTGCTGTGACCCTGTTGAAAAGAATACTCACCTGTGTCGCTAAATTCATATTTACAGTACCACTGCCTACCGCCATCACTCGATGCAAAAAAACATACCCTGACGCCCTCTTCAACATTAGAGCAGTATGTTCCAATTAAATTCATTTTATCGTTACGAAACCCGGTTCCAATAAAGCGTAGCGCATTCGATTGAAGTGTTCTTGCATACCGATAAAACCGTGTGCAAGTTTTCCTTTCTCCTTTCTCATACACTTCTATGCTTTTACCAAAGCCGCCATTTCCGTATGGATCTTTATACTCAGGAGCTGTATTAATGCAAGGAGAATAGGTATAACAGTACTCTGGCAAGCCAGGGAAATAGCACTCACACTCGTCTCCGTCAATACGATTTGATGGATGTTTTCTTCCCGGCAAATCCCATATTACGCTTTCTTCAAATCTTGTAATATCCTCTGATTTCGAGAATCCGTCGTAGTTTTTATCACGAGAAGGCTTATTGTGAAACACCTGTCCTTTATCGGTAAAAATGCATAACCGCACATCTTTAACGTATGTATCCTTCCTTACAACACGGAGATAAGGCAGTAAAAGGCATTGCATAAAATGGCTACCATGAATTAAACCTGGAAAATCTTTTTCACAAAGATCAATTCTATATTTAATAAACGGTACTCTTGCGTTCGGAATATAAAAAAGTCTATCTCCTCTCCGTTTTACAGCTATATCTCCATACGCTGCCACAATCATATCGGCCTTGACAGGACGCTCATAAACGGCATACTCTTCCGTATCAATTATTCTTGAATAACCGAGAACCCTTGTAGCATCTGTCTTCAACGGCCGCCTTGAACCAATCAGTTTGGCGGCATTCTCCTTTGTTATCTTATCTGTAATCACACTTCCGCCTCCTCTCGGTGCTTAAATTAAATCAGTCCATTCACTGCATCATTTAACACCGCCACATATGCAGACCCATCGAAAAGATGCTTTCCTGTATTCAAGGCGCTACGTTTCAAATCATCAATTTCACCATCGCTCAGTGAAATAATACGGTCAATGGCAGCTATAATGGTATTTGTATCGCATCCTTCAACTTTAATACCATTCTGACCGTCTTGAATAATCTCATCCGCACCACCAACACTATTACAGAGCACTGGTACTCCCAAAGAGAGGCTCTCAGAAAGCTTTGTGGAAAAGCCTGCCTTCGCGTATCGCAGATTTTCACGGAGAAGAACACTGAAATCTGCCATTTTTACAATCTCAATGCACTTTTCGTGTGGAATACGCCCGTATGCTATGATGCCTTTCTGTTCTGGATCAGAAATTTTCATCAACGCCATTACCTGTTCATTAGATACGCCTACAATATCAGCGATAATATCAACTTGCTTTTCATTTCTTTTTGCAACCGCATCCAAAAAAGGAAGAATCAAATCCTTCTGTGCAGGAGAACCAGCGTAAACCACATGGCGAACACGACGTAACGTAGGATTAATAGCAGTCTCAATACAGTCCATAATCGGTGGAATCTCAATTACATTTTTGCAGCCAATGGATTTATAATAAGCTGTAAAATAGGGACTGATAGAAAGGATATAGTCCAGGTCCTTGTCCATCTTCTTGATTCTATAATCAACGTTCTTCGCAACGATGCGATCCCATTTTCTCGAACGAGATATCTCATACCACTCCGTTACATCTGCTCCCACTGAAATGCCTCGTTTATGACAAAAAGAAATGATTTGACCAGTAAGTCGTTCTTTATCATTGTAAACAATGACCGTATCCGGTTTCTTAGCTTCAATTACTTCCTTAACGATCCCAAGGTCGTAAACACCGCAGAAAATATTAATGCCATTCTTTACACGTGATCCAAACTGCCGTTTTCGGATGTATTTGAATCCATCATATTGTATTTCTTGGTTTTCCTTCAATCCTGGCTGGCTCAAACATAAAAAGGTAACGTTATGTCCTGACTCACGTAACAGTTTTGCGATTTGAAACACTCGAATTCCTGCTGCTGTTTCAGGTAGTCCAAACCAACCAATGTAAAGAATATTGCTCACTTAGAACCACCTCCATCATAGGTTAACGAAAAGACATGCCCCATATACAACATCATTAACGTTTGTTTCAAATCGCAGTAAACCACATTAAAAATCGAAAGCCCTCCCAAAGCCATAAACCAGCATAATAACGGAAGCAGCGCTATTATCTTAACCTGCTTAGATTTCAAAACTCTAAGAAAGGTCACGATTTGGGGCATAAGCCACATCAGCATAAATACTATTCCATAATGAAACGATATAAAAATGTATTGATTATCTATGTTTGCTATGTACCCCTGAGCTGAATCGTAATACACTGCTGTAGCACCGTTTCCAAACAGCCAACCCAAAAAAGTTGATGCCTTGGCAATTTCAAAATATTGATGGCTTCTACTGTTCTGTCCAAGTTTGTTATACAGTAATATCATACTGCTCGGGAAATATTTATTTAATATTTGCAGAATCAGATACACGACTAAAATCAATAACAGTAATCGAATGATCTTTGCGAGAAAATTATGTTTTGTACTCCCAGCCAGGTAAGCCACAATCCCCACTAGACATGACTGAATAATCCAACTTCTTGAGTTAATAATAACTGCGAAAACTACAATAAAGCCAATAAGTACTAGCTGGCACAATCCTATCCCTTTATCGTGGATCATTCTATCTGACAAATATACTACCGCACACCAAAACAAAGACACATAATAAAAAATCAGCGAAGAGTTTCCTACAACTACAACCCCATGCTCTGCAACCAAAGTAACATATTCGTATATAAGCAGCAGCATATGTGCAACAATCAATAGAGGCAGACATTTTTCCAATTCAGTCCATATATCTTTATCCATACCGATAAAAATAGCTAAAGTAAGCAAATAAATAATCGGCGTGGTTGGCGAGGTAATCGCCAGATAGGCACCCTCTTCAATAAAAGATTTAGAAAGATAGAAAAAGGAAATCAATACGAACATTGACCCATAAAGGAAATACCTGCGATTTTCGCAGAGTTTTGAAACTGCCACGATAATTAGCAAAAGTAATGCAGAATATATTAACACAATATAAACTGGTGAGGATGTATCACCACGTTTAAAAAACATAGCATATTTTTCATTAACCCATGTTGCATCCTTGTAAGAGTATACTAGTGCTATAAACAACGCAGCAATTGCATAAATCACACACGCTTTTTTCTGTTTAAACTCCATCCTTATTTCCTCTACAGTTTTTGATAATCTTAATCCATTCCTCAGAAATCGTCATTTTATTCACGCGATCTCGAATCAACTCAGCTTGTTTTCCCAGCTGTCTAGCTTTTTCTTTATCATTTATAATTTCGATTATCGCATTTGCGAGGTCTTTTTTGCTGTTACACGGAACAATTACTCCGTTTTCTCCTGAACATATTAACTCTCTTGCACCACCTGGAGAACAATCCGTAGAAACACACGGCAGTCCTATTGCCATTGCTTCAATCAATGCATTCGGGATACCCTCATAGTCTGAGCTCAGCACAAACAGCGATGCATCCTTAATGTAGTTCTGAATTCCGGACTTTGCTCCAGGTAGAAGAACTCTATTTGTAAGGCCTTTCGATTCAATAAAAACCTCCAGTTCCTTTCGCAGGCTTCCCTCACCATATATCACTAAATTATAGTCGGATAGTTCTTCTGCCAGCATAGAAAACGACTCGATGAGAAGTTTTTGGTTCTTTTG
>CAKVJS010000113.1 GCA_934754755.1 uncultured Erysipelotrichales bacterium | reverse complement strand
ATGCTAGAGAACATAAAATACAACTGATTTTCCCAATGTTATCGGATAAAGTACCAGATATATTAAATAATAATGAAAATGTGATCTTGCGACTTTCTCAAGAAAATAAATTATTTATGATTAAAGATTGATAGACTAGAATAGTATTAGTATGTATTATATAATAATAGAAGGAGGATGAGTGTATGATAATTTTAATAATATTAATATTGTTGGTAGTTTTTGTAATTCATAGTCACAATGTATTAGTAAAAACTAGAAATAAGGCGAAAACAAATTGGGCACAAATAGATGTAGTCTTAAAGCGTCGGGCTGATTTAATACCGAACCTAGTGGAAACGGTTAAGGGATATGCGAAACATGAAGAAAGTACTCTTGAGGGAGTTATGGCGGCTAGAAGTAGATATTTAGGTGCTACTACAACCGAAGAACAGATGGCAAATGCTGGAGAATTTACACAAGCATTAAGTCGATTGTTAGCGGTTAGTGAAAACTATCCAGAATTAAAAGCGAATGAGGGATTTATTGCATTACAAAATACGCTAAAAGAAACCGAAGATAAAATACAATATGCTAGACAGTTTTATAATGATAGTGTATATGGTTATAGCAATAAAATAGAATCTTTCCCTGGGAATATTATAGCTTCCTTATTTGGGTTTAAACCTATGGCATTATTTGAAGTGGCAGAGGCGGATAAAGAAACGCCAAAAGTGAAGTTTTAATATGCGTAAGACGTGGCCGATAGTTATATTGTTATTACTCATTAGCAGTTTTAGCAATCCGATCTATGCAAGTAGTAATACGATGCAAGATCTTACAATGAAAATACATGTTAATGCAGATGGTAGTGCTGATATTACAGAGCGTTGGGATATGACAATGCGCGATGGAACGGAAAACTATAAAGTATTCAATAAAATGGGTGATAGTACTATAACTCAATTTCGAGTTACCGATGAAAAAGGATCCTATCAGGAAATGGATCCTTGGGATGTTGAAGCAAGTCGCGGAGAAAAGACTAATAAATATGGCATTGTTAAAAAAGATGATGGCTATGAGTTGTGCTTTGGTATTGGAAGTTATGGGTCTCGTGTCTATACGATGTCTTATACAATTACTAACTTTGTTGATCAGTATAAGGATAAACAAGCAATTCACTGGTATTTATTAGATCCGAAATTTTCCTTTAAACCAAAAACCTTCTCAGCAACCATCACTAGTGATATTGACTTAGTAAAGAGTGTCTCAGAAATCCATTCGTAT
This sequence comes from uncultured Erysipelotrichales bacterium, assembly GCA_934754755.1. Lineage (GTDB taxonomy): Bacteria > Bacillota_I > Bacilli_A > Erysipelotrichales > Coprobacillaceae > CAKVJS01. The sequence goes on along the minus strand of CAKVJS010000113.1, from coordinate 3,241 downwards.
GGATTTAAGGGTACACATAATCTAACTAAGGAAGGCATTATTAAATTAACAAATGTCAATAAAAATAAAACTGGTAAAGTAAATAACATTAATGTGTTTATAGGTTTCAAAGGTAATTATTTTACGAATACAAATCATCAGTACAGTAATAAAACATATAAACAAATGGAAAAGTTGGCAGAGAAGGGAAGCGATATAGATTATACTGTCCTTTATGCAATCCTTGCTATTATTCTTTTTGTATTTATCTATTTTGTAATTTACTATTACGTAAGGCGTTTAGTGTTTGAGGATGGTATCAAATTACCTAAAAAGAAGGAAATTAATTACTTTCGAGATATTCCTTGTGAAGGTAATATTTATCGTTTTTACTATTTGATCAAGAAACTATGTCTAATACAAAAAAATGATTTAGAGAATGGTGTTTTATCTGCCATTATTTTACAATGGATGAAAAAAGGAAATATCACGCTTAAAAAAGCAAGCAGAGGTAATAAATATGAGATAGAGCTACACCCTGATGTTTCCCTGCCATCAACTTTAGAAAAACAATTATTTAGTTATTTTATGCAGGCTTCGTCAACTACTACCCATATTGTTACGCAAAGAGGATTTAAATCTTGGTGCAAAGCCAATTATAAAAAATTAGACACCTGGTTTACTAAGGTAGATAATGCAGTTGGTCAACAATTAATAGAGGATGGCAAATGTAGAAATGGTGATCAAAAGATTTTAAAGACACCTATTTATGCAGCTTCTGTCCGTGAAGAAATGATTCGAGTTCTTGGATTCCGGAAATTCTTAAAGGAATTTAGTCGCATGGCCGAGAAAACTACAAACGAAGTACATTTATGGGAAAATTATTTAATATTTGCCTTACCATTAGGACAAGCCGATAAAGTAGAAAAAGAAATTGGTAATCTATATCCAGAATTTTATGAGGAGAGTACTTTACCAGATCTATCTATATCTATCGTTGCTTTCTCCAATGCTTTTATTACACAATCTAGACCAAGTAGAACTAGTGGATCGAGTTCTTTTGGTGGAGGTAGTGGAGGTTCGCACGGTGGAGGCGGTGGCGGAAGCCGATAAAAAGGGGATTAGATCTCCTTTTTTTGCATACATCAAATATATTGGTATAACAACTAGGTACTTCTTGATAAAATATAGTATTAAGATTAAATGAGGGTATAAGGAGTAACATTATTATGTATAGTAATCTATGGATATATTTTATATACTAATAGCAGGAGGGTGGGAAAATGATTTTTTTAATCGTTACATTGTTAGCTATATTGTGTACAGTTTTGTTTCCAGCGAAAACTAGAAATAAGGTGAAAATAAAAAATATGGTTGTAAAAGATATAACTAGTTTACCTTTGTATCTAGTTGAAACTGTAAACAGGTATGCGAAACAGGGAAACAGCGCCGTAGACAATTTTATGAAAGCTAAAAATAATTATTTAAATGTATCCATAACAGAAGTACAGGTGGACTTTTACTATGCGTAAAACATGGCCGGTATTCATATTATTAATACTTATTAGTAGCTTTCATGATACGATCTATGCGAGTAGTAATACGATGCAAGACCTTACGATGAAAATACATGTTAAGGCAGACGGTAGTGCGGATATTACCGAACGTTGGGATATGAATATGCAAGATGGAACAGAAAATTACAAAGTGTTTAAGAATATGGGTGATAGCTCTATCACGCAATATCATGTATCTGATGAAAATGGAGCATATGAAGAAGCTAGTCCTTGGGATATTAATGCGAGTCATGCACAAAAGACAAATAAATATGGGATTGTTGAAAAGAGTGATGGATATGAGTTGTGTTTTGGTATTGGAGAGTATGGCTCACGTATCTATACCATCTCCTATACAATCATAAATTTTGTAGATCAATATAAAGATACACAGGGAATTCACTGGTCTTTATTGGATCATGACTTTGCCTTTAAACCAAATACTTTTATAGCTACGATTACAAGTGATATCGATTTAACAAAAAGTGTTTCAGAAATTCATACGTATGGATATAAAGGTACCTATGATGTAACGAACGGGGCTATTACACTCACTAATGTGAATGAAAATGATGAGGCTGGTGAAGTAGATAATATTAATGTGTTCATTGGATTTAAAGATAATTATTTTAGTAATACAAATTACCAATACAGTAATAAAACCTATAAGGAAATGGAAAAATGGGCACAAGAGGGAAGTGATCAGAAGGATCATACTCTGCTTCGGTATATATTTTATTTTATAATAGGTGGGATTGTTTTATTTCTTGGGTTGCTTTATTTGATATCTGCAGCAATGAGTTCAAATCGATTATTATTTGAGGATGGCATAAAATTACCAGATAAAAAAGAAATTAATTATTTTCGGGATATTCCTTGTAAGGGGGATATCTATCGTTATTATTATTTAATTCAGAAGCTGAATTTAGTCGATAAAAGTGATTTAGAGAATGGCATATTATCCGCTATTATCTTACAGTGGATGAAAAAAGGTAATATTACCCTTAAAAAGGTAGAAAAAGGGGGTAGAACAAAAAAATATGAAATCGAGTTGCATCCTGATGTTGCCTTACCTTCTGCTTTGGAAAAGGAATTGTTTGATTATTTTAAACAGGCAGCATCACCGAATACCCTTATCGTTACTCAAAGTGGTTTTAAATCCTGGTGTAAGGATCATTATATTGAATTAGTATCCTGGTTTACTAAGATAGATATAAAGCTTGGTCAACAATTACTAGATAGTGGTGAATGTAAAATCATTGAGGATGATCATAGGTTTTATTGTATTACAAAGCGTTTCTATGCACCTTCTATTCGAGAGGAAATGATGCAAATCATTGGATTTCAAAAATTCCTTAAGGAATTTAGTCGAATGGCGGAAAAATCCACAAATGAAGTACATTTATGGGAAAATTATTTAATCTTTGCTTTACCATTAAAGCTAGCGGATAAAGTGGAAAAAGAAATTGGCAATTTATATCCGGAATTTTATGATGATAGCATATTGCAGGATGTATCTATTGTTTCTTTCGCGCATGTTTTTATGTACAATTCATTTATACAATCTAGACCTTCTTCCTTTTCAGGTGGTATAGGTGGTGGCTTTAGCTCCTTTGGTGGAGGTGGCGGTGGATCGCACGGTGGAGGCGGTGGCGGAAGCCGATAATAAAAAGGAGATCTCAGTCTCCTTTCAGAGTGTCGACAAA
>CAKVJS010000112.1 GCA_934754755.1 uncultured Erysipelotrichales bacterium | reverse complement strand
AATCAAATTAACTGCTGGACGGGTATTTAGTGAAGATGATATTACAGGTAAAAGGCACTATTTAATTATTAGTGATACGCTCGCTAAGAAAAATAATTTACATGTAGGCTCGAGGATTACTGCCTTCCAGCAAATTCGTGATTTTCCAGAGGATGATTCAATCACAAATTATCAATTAGATGATATTCCTATTTTAGATACACTATCGTATCCCTTTGAAGTAATTGGAATTTTCACTACCATTGATCCTCAACAATCACCAATATGGTCAGATATGATGGTTAATACCGTCTATATGCCTAATTCACTTTCAACGACTATTCAAAAAGAAATAATTGCCAAATATAAAAACATGCATAAACCCATAGCAGGAACGCAGAACTCTCACTACTATCCGCTCTTTGTATTACAAAAACCACAGGCATGGAAAACCTTTAAAAAACAAGCCAATGCATTTCTGCCAACCGGTTATAAAATGATTAGTACACATGATATCTTACGCTATCACTCCCTTGCTTTACCAGAGATTGCTGCCACATCTTCCATTATTTTTTATACTTGGTTGCCACTTTCTATTAGTATATTGATTCTTATTCTATTTTTATATCATCGAAAAATAGATCCAACAGAAAAGAGACAGAATATATATTCCCTCTCTTTACTTACTGTATTTTCTACCCTTATAACAACCGCTATAACTCCATTTATTAATATACATTCGTATAACTACTTGGTTACCCATTGCATTGACGCAAATGCAATAGCATATAACGAAACTACTTTATACCCCTATATTAATGATTTTTTATCCTTCATTACAAGCCCTGCTACCGTTACTAACCGTTTCGTCTATCTATTTTATATATCCTTAGTTATAGGTACTGCCTTATTTATTTATATCCTCTTTATAGTACTCAATAAAGTAAAGAAAGTATAACTACTATGCGATCCAGCGCATAATATAAATAAATACCATCGTAAAGGTAGCCATGCTGCTAATAATAATAATTTGTGCTTTACAATACAAAAATAGGATCGCGATAAATTCTCGTAAGATCGCATTATACCAAAAATAAAAGGGTGTTTTAGCACCAATACCATGGGCTTGTAAGCGAGCCTTGCGGGCATATATCGCTGCTCGAAAGACATGATAATTGCTTGTGCTAAACAAAATATGTACCGGTTTATCTAACTTTTTGTTTGCAATAATTTCTTTTGAAAAAAGCATATTCTCTAGTGTATTTCGAGAACGATCCTCCAAGATAATATGTTCCTCTGGGATTCCTTGTTGCAATGCATAATTTTTCATTGCTTGTGCCTCAGAAATCTTTTCATCGCTCCCTTTACCTCCGGACATAATAAACGTAATCGTTTTTTTGCCCTGTTGCAGCTGTCGATGATAGATGCTTATCGCACGATCTACCCGCCGGGCTAGTAGCGGTGTTACTTCTTTACCATCCTTTAAACCTGCACCTAATACAATAATATAGTCTTGATCTAGCGACGGTCGATAAAAGTGATACAAAATAACAGATACAAAGAATACCATAAACATAAATACAAAATAGGCTGTTAATGCACTAATTGCAATAAACGTATAAAATAATATTTTATTTGGTTCAACAGCTCGCATATACGTAACACTAATAAACCACCAAACAATAATACAAACACTAACGATAAGGCTACATAGATTACTCATTCGTATTTTTTCTCTTGTCATAAGAGTTATTGTGTTCACTAATGATACACCTAAAATAATAAACATTTGCAGAAATGCCATTACAAAGATAAGACTCTCTATGTAGTTTAAAACATTTTTTAATATTGTAATTTCCTGCGTATTAGAAAAATAAACCAAAGATAAAAAGGTTATTATCAGTGTATTGATACATAAAAATCCGTTTAATAAAGATCGTCTATCGTATAATAATGTACCAATAAATAGTGCTAATACAATAACATTAATTATATACAGTATCATTATTCTCCCCCTTATAATAACTGCTCAATATAATCACTAATATCCTTCGGTTTTACCGTAGGTTCAAAGCGATGACAAACTTTACCATTACGATCTAGTAAAAATTTTGTGAAATTCCAGTTAATCCGCTTTGGCAAAGTGGGATCCTGATTTTCCTTTAAGTACGTATACAGCTTTGACTCATTGGGCCCATTCACTTCAATTTTTTCAAATTGGGGGAAACTTACACCATAGGTATCGGCACAAAAGGATATAATTTCCTCTAATGTTCCAGGCGCCTGTTCACCAAATTGATTACATGGAAAATCTAAAATCGTAAACCCTTGTTCTCGATATTCCTGATACAAATCTTCTAAATCATCATATTGTTCAGTAAACTCGCACTCTGTCGCGCTATTAACGATAAGGATAACTTTGCCTCTATAGATGTCTAATTTAATATTCTTTTTTTTATCATCATGTACTTCTATATCATATAAATTCATATTATTCACCGTACATAGTATACCCATTCTTCGTTATACTATGATTGCACCTTTCTCTCTCATAAAAAAGGAAGATCACTGTATGTTATATCTTCCCTTTTTTATTATCTGTTTTTCATTTGTGGAAATAAAATAACCTCACGAATACTTTCTTGTCCGGTCAGTAGCATAACAAATCGGTCAATTCCCATACCCATACCGCCAGCTGGGGGCATTCCATACTCTAATGCTTCCACGTAGTCTAAATCCATTTCACTGGCTTCTTCATTACCTAATTCTTTTTCTTTTAGTTGGTTGGTAAATCTTTGATATTGATCAATCGGATCATTTAACTCAGTGAAGGCATTTGCATATTCATTACCACATATAAATAATTCAAAGCGTTGCGTAAATCTAGGATCTTTACTATCCTTCTTCGCTAATGGACTGATCTCGATTGGATGGCCATAAATAAAGGTTGGCTCAACAATCGTTTCCTCCACAAATTTTTCAAAAAAGGCATTTATAATATGTCCATAGCCAAAGTGCGGCTCTACTTCAACACCATTTTCTTTGGCCTTTTCTAAAGCTTGTTCAAAGGTAAGTGACTCTTTAAAATCAACTCCTGTTTTTTCCTTAATGGCATTAACCATTGAGATTCTCTTAAATCCTGGTGCTAGAGAAATGGCATGACCTTTATACGTAATATCATATGTATGCAATACTTCATTCGTAACGTAGGCAATAATACCCTCCGTTATATCCATCATACCTTCCATATCACTATATGCCTTATATAACTCTATCGTTGTAAACTCAGGATTATGTACTCGATCCATACCTTCATTACGAAATAAGCGACCAATTTCATATACCGCATCCATTCCACCAACCAGTAATCGTTTTAGCGATAACTCCGTTGCAATTCGCATATAAAATTGAGCATCTAACGTATTGTGGTGCGTTTCAAAAGGACGAGCTGCAGCACCTCCTAATATAGAATGAAGGACTGGTGTTTCTACCTCTACATAACCCAAATCGTCTAGGTAGCGTTGGATAGCCCGAATTATTTTCGGACGCATAAAGGCGATTTTTCTTGCTTCCTCATTCATGATTAAATCAACATAGCGACGACGATATCTTTCTTCAATATCTTGCAGGCCATGAAACTTTTCTGGTAAAGGCCGCAAGGCTTTGGTTAAGTGGGTATACACTTGCACCTTAATACTTAATTCTCCATGATTGGTGCGCATGACTTCGCCTTCAACACCAATAATATCTCCTACATCAGATTTCTTGAATATTTCATAAGCTTCTTCTCCAATAACATCTTTACGCACATACAATTGAATTTGACCAAATTGATCTTGGATATGCATAAAACCAGCTTTTCCTTGTCTTCTTTTTGTACGAATACGTCCCGCTAGCTTAACTTGAATATGTTGCTGCTCTAATTGTTCTTTATCAAATTTTTCGTACTTTTCTTTAATCAATTGACTCGTAGCCGTACTATCAAACCGTTGCCCAAAAGGATCAATTCCCATTTGTTGCAATTCTTCCATTTTTTCAACTCGAATCTTCTCTTGTTCACTGCGTTTTCTTGTATCCATTATAACTCTCCTTATATATATAAAAAACCCTCATCAAGGGACGAGAGCTTTCGTGTTACCACCCTAATTTATTAATAAGTTACCTCATTAACCTCACACTAACATGTAGTTTGCCTGTAACGTAAGCTTGCGTCATTCTATCATTTACAATCCAAAATGCAGCTCCTAGTCTTTATTCCTTACACCAATATGTATCCTTTTCCAGCACCCGGATTCTCTATTACAAATGTTATGTAAGTACTCTCCTATTCATCGCTTTTACTGTTTTATACTACCCTAAAACCATCATAAAGTCAATCTTTTTCACCATCCTTAACTTTCTTATTTCAATTTATACATACCTAATTAAATATAAAAAAGAGAGAACTAAATAGTCCCCTCTTTATGATTAATCAATCATGTGATCTTCTTTTTTTCTTCTTCTATAGCTATATATACATACAGCAAGCGGGAATATACATCCTCCTAACAATATCGTAG
>CAKVJS010000111.1 GCA_934754755.1 uncultured Erysipelotrichales bacterium | reverse complement strand
CTCTTCTTTTTTCTTTTTTGCACGGGTCTTTCTAATTTTTAGAACTATGTATACAGCACTAAGAATATAGTAGATTATTTGTGCAATTTGATTAATAAATTCCCCAATAATAACATTCATTACAACCCTAAACGGTTACCACGATATAATTATATCGTATTATGTCTATAGCTGGAGGGTTAAGATAGTTTCACTAAGAGTATTATTAAATCCTTGTATTATAAATTCAATAAAAATCATATGATTATATCATTACATTTATTTATAATCAGTTGACTATTTTCCCTACTTTATATAAAATTAATTAGTGTAAGGGGGCATAAGGAATAATATGGAAAAAGAATTACATGAAGAGTGTGGCGTTTTAGCCGTCTATGGACATCCTAATGCAGCAAATACATGTTATTACGGCCTGCATAGTTTACAACATCGAGGGCAAGAGGGTGCTGGTATATTAGTACGCAATCAGGAACAACTTGATATTCATAAAGGCGAAGGGCTAGTAGCTGAAGTTTTCAACGAAGAAAAATTAAAGCAACTACCTGGAGACGTCGCCATTGGTCATGTTCGATATGCTACCGCTGGGGGAAGCGGTATCGCTAATGTACAACCATTACTATTTAGAACGATGAATGGATCCATTGGTATATGTCATAATGGTAATATTGTAAATGCAGATATCTTAAAACAAGAATTGGAAAAACAGGGTAGTATTTTTTCTTCTACCTCGGATACAGAAATATTTGGGCATTTACTAGTACGTGCTAGTGGATCATTTATTGACCGGATTTGTAATTCCTTACTAAAACTAGATGGAGCCTTTGCCTTTATTATTATTATAAATAAGGCTTTATATGCGATGCGCGATCGCAATGGACTTCGTCCACTATCGCTGGGAAGATTACCAAATGGAGGCTATGCCTTAGCCTCGGAAACGTGTGCATTTGATAGCATTAATGCAACTTTTATTCGCGATATAAAACCGGGTGAAGTCATCCGCATTACAGATAATAATGAACTTTTATCTAAATTTTACTGTGAGAATACAAAAAGTGTTATGTGTGCGATGGAATATATCTATTTTTCACGTCCCGATAGTAATTTAGAAGGGATTAATGTGCATAGTAGTCGAAAATTAGCTGGAAAACAACTATATAAAGAGGCTCCAGTAGAAGCCGATCTTGTCATTGGTGTACCGGACTCTTCTATATCAGCGGCTATTGGCTATTCCGAGGCTTCTGGAATACCATACGAAATGGGTCTTGTTAAAAATAAATATATTGCTAGAACCTTTATCCAACCAACCCAAGAAATGAGAGAGCAGGGGGTCCGCTTAAAACTATCTGCTGTATCGTCCATAGTAAAGGATAAAAAAGTAATAATGATCGATGATTCCATTGTACGAGGAACAACTTCTAAACGAATTGTTCGATTATTAAAAGAAGCAGGTGCATCAGAAGTACATGTCCGCATTGCCTCACCAGCTATTAAATATCCATGTTTTTATGGAGTTGATACTTCCTCCGTAGAAGAATTAATATCACATCAATTAACGAAAGATGCATTATGTGAATTTATTGAAGCGGATTCCTTAGCCTTTATAAGTGAACAAGGTATTTTTGATTCGATTTATCCAAACATTGAAAATAAACAGTTATGTATGGCTTGTTTTAATGGGGATTATATCACTGATTTATACAACAATACCGTAGAGAAAAAAGAAAAAGAAGAGTTATTATTATAAAAACAAAGGGAAAAGCAGCATAGTTTTTCCCTTATATTACTATACTTACAACTTCGCATAATATATATTATGTTATAAATAAGAGATTATCTATAGATAATCCAAGTTATATATTAAATATTTGTGCTACAACAATACAGGTAAATATGATTGATAAGAAAATACCAATTCCATATAAATATGCATATAGTTTTATTTCTTTAGTCATTTTATAGTTATTATATAAACATAGCATCGACGCTATCATCATTAACATACCGATAATATAAAAAAATATGGTTGCTAATAAGACTTTAGCCATAATCCCAACAGCAATTAGAAAACCGCCAATCGTATAGGATAATAATGAATATAATAATATTTTGGTTCTTTTTTCTTCCATTTCTTTCTCCTAAAACTTATTCTTATTTTTTCTTGGATGAAACGCATGATACTCTTTTTGTAATTGTGTCTTAGATATATGAGTATATATCATTGTCGTATTAATATCACTATGTCCTAGTAATTCCTGAATACTACGCAAATCAGCACCATGTTCTAATATGTGTGTAGCAAAGGTATGGCGAAAACTATGAGGTGAAACTTTTTTTGCAATATGATTATAATTAGCATTGTCACGTACAATCTGGTATACCTGTTGCCGTGCCATCGGATGGCCCTTCTTTGAAACAAAAACATAGGGGCTATCATCATTTCCTAATAATTCATTTCTAGCTAATTTTATGTATTTTTGAAGCAAGGTACTAATATAATTTGTAAGCGGTACAAATCTTTCTTTATTTCCTTTTCCTATAACGGTAATATACTGTTGTTTACAATGACAATGAGATAAAGTCAGGGTTGTTAGTTCACTGACGCGAATACCGGTAGCGTATAGTAATTCTAACACACATCTATTACGCATATTCATACTATTATCCATAGGTATGGTATCTAAAATTTGACGGATTTCCATTTCCGACAATACTGTAGGCAAATACTCCTCCACTTTAGGTAAATCAAATTGACTTAAGATATTATCTTTAATAATTTCTTCTCTCGTTAAAAATATATAAAAGTTACGTAAAGATACCATACGTCTAGTTACTGTGTTACGCGAAACATGTTGAGATAACGTCTGTATATACTCCTCCACTATACTTTTTGACGTTTGTTCTATAGTTACAATATCAATGGTATGTAAAAAACGAATATAGTCTTGAATATCTCGAGTATATCCGAGTAAAGTATTTTTACTGACTCCTTTTTCAACAATTAGATATTGTTTATATTCCACTAGAGCAACTTCATTTTTCATTAGATCACCAGTGTTAGTATAACATAGTTATGATAAAATAAATAGTTTCGTTATTATGACATACTATCCTAAATAGAATTCCTGGTTACGCGATTTATTGTATAATACTTAACAATGATTAGCACTTAAGTACAACTTTTGTTCCTGTTATTTTAAACCCGATTACATCTGTTGCCCATTTCTCATTAGGTGTCTCGGCACTAAAATCGCTTTGTAATAAATTTTTAGCTGTTATTCCTGGCGTGGACTTACTTTTCTTTCTCAGAATCACCGATTGTACACCCAATAAATCCATACATACACATCCAAACAATATAATCAAGTATAGCCGTAACCTTTTCCTCTATTATAAATTGACTATTTCTACCCATAGAAAAACCCCTCCTTTGTATGCAATGTTTTTATTATTTACATTGTCTACTTTGGAGGGATTCATCAGTAGTTCTTATCATATTATATCTTAGAAATCCTTAAAGACCCCTTGATGGAAAATTAAACAAATTCCCATGTCTGACTCTCAGTGACAACGCCTTTAGCTTGTTTTTGACAGATTACCTGATCTCCTGCACGAACATCACAAGTGACGGGAGTTCTAAGAATATAATCAGGTTTATTTACATTTCTTATAACATATCCTCGATCATCATATTTTTCTATCTTCCATTGAGCTTGTCTGTTACTAGGCCATGAATCAATATACATAAGATGTTCATTGCTTTCAAAGAAAGTTAAAATACGCCAGTTATTAGTAACAGAAGTTCGAATTGTATATACATCCTTATCTGGATAATAATCCAACCATATCGTTTGATACCAAGATTCTTTCGTCGGTTGCACATACGTATCATAACCATCCTTTAATCCTCTACCGCTTGCTTCAATAGATAAGTTCCTATCTGCATGGTTTTCAATATGATAGTGCCGTTCTTCTATATGTTTTGTATTTGCTGCAAATACTGGAGTTGGAAAAATAAACCCAATACCTGTCATAATTGATAAAATAAAAGCAACTATTTTTTCAAACTCCCCTTTCTATAAATAGTAATCTTTTACAACTGTAGTATGATAATCCATTTACTATTATGATCGAACAAATCTTTGATTTAAACTATCTAACCTCCTATCTATTATAATTTTTCTCAGAGATCTCTGTAATTCCTATTATAGACCTCCGCGACTAAAACACGATAATACTGTTATAACTTTATCATAGTATATATTGGCTATAGTTATTTTGCATTTTAATAGATCTTTTATCTACTAATAAAGAATATATTTCTTTTTATATTTGTGCCTTTCGACATCCCTTATAAATACTAAAAACTCCAATATGAAATTAGAATTGTTAATAATCAAAATTTTGTTGGATATGTTTATAACACCCTTAAAAAACAACCTGAATTGCGCCTCATATCTATTTTTATAGTCCTTTACTTTTTCTTCTAGCTGTTTTAAAACATAGAAAAACCTTCCATTATATACAATGTTTTTATTTACACTGTCTACTTT
>CAKVJS010000110.1 GCA_934754755.1 uncultured Erysipelotrichales bacterium | reverse complement strand
ATTAATATGTAAAAGATGATATGCATAATCGATTATAAATAAAAATAGCCATAACACTGATCCATACCCTAAATATTTTAATTGCTTCATTTGCTTCATTTTCTCACCTCAAATTCTTTCTTTTGAATGCCATATAAAACTATGGTTAATATAAATAATACTGCTAATAATACACCTTTTATATTTACTAATAAAGAGAGTACAACTAGCATTAAGATAGATAATATAGCCGATACTGTCTCGTTTATATTACTTAATGATTTTGGAAATAAAAAGCCAAAAATTAACGATGATACCATAATTGTCATTGCATATAGAAAAGGATCAATTCCTTTATTACAAATAATTCCAATAAGTAAAAGCGGTATATTTAATATAGAGCCATATAATAAAAGTTTAATTAATTCAAAGTAGGGAGTAATGTGAAAGAAACGATAAAAGGGTCGAAAAAGATGCGTAGCATCGCCGTAAGATATAAGACTAACAGAAATTAAAGGTAGCAAAAATAGTAAAGCTTCTAGTGTCTCCCATGAAGGGGTTTGTATCAATAATAATATTGATGCTATAAAGACAAGAATACTAATGGTAATAAAATTCTTACTGCGAATAAAAGCAGCACTTATTAAATTCAAAAATTTTCTAGGTACAATTTTATATTTTACAAACCGGCTTTCTATAAAAGTATTATCTATAGGATATCTATTTTCTATTTGATGAATTATTAAGATAATAGTAACACTTACGAATAGTATAACTATGGGAAGTGTATTTATATTACAAACTCTTGCAATCCAGTCATCCACCTGAAACCGTAGCGTTATGTAATAAACAATGGCTAAAATGGATAATAACGTATCTAGTAACCATTTATACTTACCCTTTTTCTTTGCTATAAGCATTTTATATAACATATCTAGCAGTGAAAGAACACATAGAAAAACGGTATGAAAGGATATAACAATTATAATAAATATAAGCCAGTGGACCGGTAATATCTTTAAGAATGGGGTAATTACAATTAACAATAATTCAAAAAAGAAAAGACCTGCTATACTTTTAAACAGTTTAATACTTGATTGTACTTCATTCTTAGTAAAGGGTAAAACTTTAATCATAAATAGTGATTTATTGGTTAGATGAATGGTAGTATTAACCAAGATAAAAATAAGGAGAGAAAATACTAAAATAGAGTTATAGTAACTTGCTAAAGTTATTTTAGACAGGAATAGTACCTTGCTATTTGGTATGTGTGCTAACGCGTTTGATTGCTTTGAAAATTGGACCGTATTCAAGTAAAAATAGTAGAGATATAAAATAAATAATAAGGTAAAGAATAAATAACGATTTCTTTTTTTTCTGAAAAAAGGATTTTTAAATACCCCATGAAAAGTATCGTTAATAAAAAATCCTAGAATATTAAATATATTTCTTATATTCCTGTAATTTTTCATGGATTTCTCCCTCCTTTATAATGAGGTTATATAACTCCTGGGGAGATCCTGTATAAGGCGTTAGTTGCCCCCTTTGTAGTAAGCGGATATCCTCATAAAAAGTATTAAGCGTGTTACTATCATGTGATATTATAATTAATTTTCTATCTTTTGCTAATTCCTTAAAAATCTCTTGTATAAGAATTGTAGTCTCAAAGTCCAATCCATTAAATATTTCATCTAATAATATATATTTAGCATTCGATGATATTGCTAAAGCTACTTGTAATTTCTTTTTCATACCGAAAGAGTAAGTTTCAATCGTATTATGGATTTCTTTATCCAATTGTAATAAGCCTATTATAGCATCAAACAATGGCCTATTGCTATGTTGATAGTGCGACAAAATAAACGAGGCATATTCTTGACCTGTCATATATTCCGGAAGAAAAAAATCCGATGGCATATAAAATAATACACTTTTATACTCTTTACTCGCATACTTATAGTTATCTATAGTTATTGTTCCGTTGTCAGGTTCTATTAAATTAGAAAGCATATGGAAAAGTGTTGTTTTTCCACTACCATTAATCCCTACAAGTAGAGAGACACCAGTTTCACTAAAGGAAGCTTGCAGATTATCAATTATCACCTTACTCCCATATTTTTTAACAATATTTTTTATTTCTAACATTCTGTATCTCCTAAAAAGAAGTTCCTAAGTGGGAGCTTCTTTTATACTTTCTCTATGTTTATCGTGTACATCCTATTCCCATTTGCCAGAATTTTGGCCAAGCTAATTTTACATTACCAGTAAAGTTATAGCCCCTTGTCGTACAAAATACAGCGTAAGCAAGTACTCCTGCAAGAAATACGAGCGCAACAATTACCCAAAACCAATTGTTACTGACCACTTTTCTTATCTTACTTTCTACAAAAAGCTGATAATTAGTAAGCATATTCATTTTATTCACCTCCCCTCTAAAAAGAAGTTTAAAGTAAAAAATACACAATGTAAACACTTATCACATAAATAATCGTAAAACATGTAAAATAATAGTATAAAATATGTATATTAATATTTATAAAGTGTTTAATAATGTATTTTACTGATTAATAGTATATATATGGTTAATGATATATCTTACGATCTTACAATATGGGTTGAAACTAGAGAAATGACGTAGTAAGATAAACATTAAAGGAGTTTGTATGCGTAAGAGAAAATATAAAAAAATGATTAAGATAGTAAGTATAACCTTACTAGTTCTAGCATTGCTAACGAGTATTATTGGATATTTTATCGGTAATTATTTTTATAATCTTGCCTTAAATCCAACGACAGATAAATCAACGGTATTGGAAGCACCGCAAAATAAATCAGGTATTACAACAAATGAAGTAGCACAACAATGGTTTAATTCATCCAAATATAAAGATATTTACATAACTGCAAGGGATCAATTACGTTTGCATGCCTACCAAATCAATCAACCGGTCAAAAGTAATAACTGGGTTATTATTTGTCATGGCTATGCTGGAAAAGCAAGTAGTATGCAAAATGCAGCGAAACATTTTTACGATCAAGGCTATGAAGTATTAATGCCGGATGCTCGTGGACATGGCCAAAGTGATGGTAAATATATTGGTATGGGTTGGGATGAACGGCTCGATATGATTGATTGGATTCATCAAATTACAACTCGCAATCCACAAGTTAATATTGTCTTATATGGTGTTTCGATGGGAGCTTCTACGGTACTAATGACTTCTGGGGAAAATTTACCTAAACAAGTCAAAACAATTATAGAAGATTGTGGATATACATCGGTTCGCGATATTTTCACGTATCAACTAAAATCTTTATTTAACTTACCCGGATACCCTATCCTTGATTTTGCGAATATTGTGACTCAAATTCGAGCAGGTTATAATATTGATAATGCTTCTGCCATCAAACAGGTCAAGAAATCAAAAACCCCTACTCTATTTATTCATGGCGATGAAGATACTTTTGTTCCCAGTACGATGGTGTATCAGTTATACAATAGTGCTACCGTACCGAAAGAATTGTTTATTGTTAAAGGTGCTAACCATGCCAAGGCAGCAGACATTGCCAAAGAGGAATATTGGAAAACAATATTTCAGTTTATTGGAAAATTCATCGATGATAAAGTCGCAAAAAGAGAACGAATATAAGCTTTCGTTCTCTTTTATTATGATCGAGTGAAACGTGGATAATTTTATACTTCCTTGCGTCTTTCCCATTTGCCAATGGCAATCTTACAAACATCCAATAATAAGATATATACTATGGCTATAATACCAACCTTACCTAACGTTAGTAGTGGTAAAGGGGTAAATCCTAACATTGTTGAAACAACCGGTGTATAAGGTATAGCGATCGAGAAGATCACGAAAAAAGCAATCGTTCCTAATAGTAATGGAGCGGGTTTTTTACCTTGCCATAAGAATTGTTTATTACGAATCGATATAATGACTAATAATTGGGTGATATTGAAGAATAAAAATAGATTTGTTCGGGTTACTTCATTAGCATCGGTACCCATATAGAAGAAGTACAGTAAATAATATATCATCGTAAAGATACCTAAATATACCGCACTCTTTAACACCTTGCGAAGTTCTGTGTTTTGTTTTGGGGTTGCTAGATCGATCGGATCCACACTATCGGAATAAATCGTCATTAGTGGCATGTCCTGGATTAAATTTGCGAGTAGTAATTGGATCGGTAGCATCGGTAGATCCATCGCAAAGGCAACATAGAATAATGATAAGGAAAAGAAGTTTCCTAAATTACCGATCATCGCATGTTTAATATATTTATTAATATTAACAAAGATACTACGACCGTATTGAATGCCATGAATAATATTTAATAAATTATCTTCCATTAATACAATATCGGCACTTTCCTTCGCTATATCGGTTGCATTATTAACCGCTATTGATATATCGGCTAAATTCATGGCTGGTGTATCATTAATACCATCACCCATAAATCCAACCACATATTCTTTTTTCAATGTTTCCAATATTTTATATTTCATAATTGGCGTAACCCTTGCGAATACCCGTCCTTTAATAATAGCCTCATGGAAAGACTCGGCATCCATATTCTCTAAATCAGAACC
>CAKVJS010000109.1 GCA_934754755.1 uncultured Erysipelotrichales bacterium | reverse complement strand
ATTAAAGATATCGTTAGTGGTGTGGTTGAAAAGGCATTAAAGGAACGCGAAGAAGCAAGAAATGGAGGTAATCAAGCATGAAAAAAGCCATAAGTATTCTTGTTCTAGGAACCCTTTTAGTGGGGTGTAAATCGAGTCCTAATACCTATCCATCACATATTAAGGATGGAAGTAAAGTAGTGATTGACGGAAGTGATATATCCCTTACCAAAGATGACATCTATCATGATTTATTAAAGGAAGCAGGAGCTGCTCAAATTTTCGATATAGCCTTAAATCAAATCGCCGATAGAGAAATAAAAGATACCAAAAAGCTTGCAGAAAAAGAAAAGGAAACCTTAGCGCAGTATCAATCACAAATGAAGGACGGGATTGATAACTATGCAAAACAATCCGGTTTTTCTAATGGTGAAGAATACATAGCGAATGTCATTCGTCCTAACGCAAAACAAGAATTGTTAAAAGAGATGTATGCACAGGATCATCAAGCAGCTATACTAAAAAAATATAATGCGAAATTCCTTAAAATGATAAAGGTAGATAGCGAATCAGAAGCCATCAAAATAATCGATAAATCGAAAAGTCAAAAGGAATTTGATAAAGAATTTACCGAACGCAAAGGAGAAGATTTATCCATTGTTACCAATGAAACAACCTTGGTTAATCGAAATATTGTAGATTCCTTAGATAAATTCACAAAAGATGGTATCTATTCGAAGGCAATTAAAACAACCGATAACAAATATGCTGTCATCTATGTTTACAACTCAGACGTTTCGAAACATAAGGCGGAAGTCCAAAAGTCAATACTTACGATTCCCAATCTAAAAACGGATTATGAAGTATTCTATTTAAAGAAATATAAGTTTGATGTGTATGATGCAAAATTACGCGAAGAAGTAAAAGATATTAATAAAGATTATATAGGATAAGTTCTCTTATCCTTTTATATATGATAAAATAATAGCAGGAGGATCTGTATATGGACAAGTGTATTTTTTGTAATATCATTCATCACGAATTGCCCGCTAAAATAATTTATGAAGATGATATATGTATTGCCTTTTTGGATCGTAGTCAAACAACCCGTGGACATACACTAGTTATACCAAAAAAACACTATCCTAACTTTTTAGAAGTGGATAGTGAAACATTACAACATATGGCAATCGTGTGTCAGAGTATTGCGAAACAATTAATGCAAACGATGCAGGCAGCTGGTTGCAATATCATTTCCAATACCAACCCCGTGGCTGGTCAAACGGTTATGCATTTTCATATTCACATTATACCGCGCTATGACGAAGGAGATACATTCTCGATCACACTGCAAGATAATAGTGAAAATATTGATATCGATCGGCTCCATCAAGCCATTGTTAAGGCGCAACCATTATCCTAAAAAAGGAAGATTATTTACTTCCTTTTTTTAGTTCTGCTACTTTATGATATAGCCACATGTGTTTATATACCGCCTTGACTTGCGGATCACAGGCATGATTAATACAATAGCCTAAATAAATAACACTCGCAATAATATAAATACCCAGTAACATAATAACAAAACTAGCCAAAGGGCCATATATGCTGTCATAGGAAGTGAAATCAGAAATCCAGCTATAAAATATAGTACCAATTAATATGATCGCCATACTGCTAAATAAAGCACCCCATACACCATACCAATAATCCCGCTTTTGGAAGGTCAAACAGCGATAAAAACAATATAAAATAATAAATACACCACATAGTGTTAAAAACGTATAATCCAATATACCATACTGAGAAATCCATCCCAGCAAGATACCAATACATATAAATACAGAAAAGACAACAATGGATTTAAGCCGAATCAAAATACTATACGTTTTAAATCCTTCCCGAGAGGCACTTATTAACATAAAAGAATAAAAACTATTACTAGACATATAATACGATGCTAAAAAAGAAATCAATGTTGATAAGGTAGTATTATGATTCTTATTTAATATATATCGAATAAATGGTTCAATAAAATCTTTAGGAACAAATTGATAGATTAATGGTAATATGTTATCCATCGCAATTAGCCCATTATGAAACATAATAACAACAATAATCAGACTTGGAAAGAGGGCAAGCAAAAAACAATAGCTAAGTGCATAGCGAAAAATAACGCCCTCTTGCGAAAAATATTCACGGAATGTTGCAATCACTATGTTTTTCATGCTATCCTCCTAAGGCCTTCTCCTGATACGTTTTAAAAGCTCCGGGTATACTATAGGCATGTTTAATTTGTTCTCTAGTAACCCAAATATGATCCGGTTTTTCAAAGCGATCGGTTACTGGTACGACGTACCCTTTAAGATGCCACTCCACATGACTAAATACATGGGTATACTTACCTAAGTACTGTGCTTTCGTGCCAAAGTGCTTTTTTGTTAGATGATTTTCTATTGTTACAAATTCATAAACACCATGCAATAAACCGGGACTTGTGCGCTTATGAATTAAAACTTTATTTTTATAGGTATAAATAACGACAGTATATTTCTCCTTCTTTTTTTTAGATGCTTTTTTTCGAATCGGTAATTGTATCTGTTTACCTTCTTGATACGCCTGACAGTGCATGGTTAAAGGACATATATTACATCGAGGATTAGCACTAATGCAAATAGAAGAGCCAAAGTCCATAATAGCCTGATTCATATCCCCCATATTTTGTGCTTTATCTTGTTCTATAAGCAATTGAATTTTATTTTTTGTTTTTTGTTGTAAGATATCTTCTTCAACCGCAAATAAGCGAGCATATACACGCAATACATTACCATCAATTGCACATACAGATGCATCAAAAGCGATAGAGGCAATTGCACCAGCGGTATAGGGACCAATACCTGGCAATGATAGTAAATCATCGTAATTAGAGGGCAGTTTCCCTTCGTATTCTTTAACACACGTTTGGGCAGCCTTTTGCATATTTCGAACTCGACTATAATAACCAAGTCCCTCCCAAAGTTTTAATAGTGTATCCTCCGGTATTGTAGCAAGATCCTCAATGGTAGGTAAGGTAGAAATAAATCTTTTAAAATATGGTTTAACCGCCTCTACCCGCGTTTGTTGCAACATGATTTCACTAACCCATATATAATATGGGTTTTTATTTTCACGCCACGGTAAATCACGTTTATTTTTCTGATACCAACTAATGAGTATATCGCTAATTTTTTCCATACAGTACCTCGTCTTTTCTTTGATTGTATCATGTCGATAAAACAATTCCATTATATATACATAAATAAAATAGTACAAGGCAAACTTAAGTAAAGGAGGAATATATATGGCCAAAAAGAAATCCAAACAGAAATCTAAAAAAAAATTTAAAGACACTGGTTTTAAAAACAAAATCATCTCATATCCTAGAGACTATCCCGATAACTCCAATACCCATGTATAAGAAAAGCTATACTAAGTATAGCCTTTTTTTATTATTTTATTTGTCGTTTAGTACAGTTATTAGGTTAATTATAGCTAATATTTAAAGTTAATATATAAAGTAAATTATTTTATAGTAACAATATTTTCTTCACCAATATAGTTTTATTGTCTCGCCACTTGGCAAAACCACAAGTGAAATAAGTGATTTCTACTTCCGTTAATTTTAGCGTAATCATACTTTTCTGTACACTAATGACCCTTATCCTCTATTGTTAATTTCTTCTTTCCAACAAGATAAGTAAGAATTAAGGGAACAGCAATAGAAATTGTCATCGCAATTAAGAAGTTAGGAATATATTTAGGAATGATAGACAAGAATCCAGGAATTCCTCCAACTCCAATGGACGTTGCCATTGTACCTGTTGCTACAGAAAATATTGCTGCCAAAGCGGAACCTATCATCCCACATACAAAAGGAAACATATACTTTAAGTTTACTCCAAATAACGCTGGTTCTGTGACTCCTAAATAACAGGAAATACAAGCTGGCACAGCGATTTGTTGTGCACTCTCATTTTTCCTTTGTAATATTATCATGGCGAGTACTGCTGATCCTTGGGCAATGTTCGATAAAGCAATCATTGGCCAAAGAATGGTTCCACCAAATTGATTGACTAATTGTGGGTCAATTGCATTTGTCATATGGTGCAATCCCGTAATAACTAATGGTGCATATAAAAACCCAAATACGGCAGCAAATAACCAACCAAAGCTTGCTGTTAATCCATTATATATCACCGTTGCCACCCAGTTACCAATTACCCATCCAATAGGACCAACTATGATATGAGCAATAATAACCGAGAGTACTAAGGCAAAAAAGGGAACAACAACCATGCTGATAACCTCAGGTGTTATTTTCCTAAAGAAGCGTTCCAAATAAACCAATACAAATCCTGCCATAATAGCTGGAACCACTTGCGCTTGATAACCAATCATTTGTACTTGCGCAAAGCCAAAATTCCATACTGGTATATCAGCTGGGGCTGTTCCAGCCACGGAATATGCATTTAAAAGTTGTGGAGAAACTAAGGTAATCCCTACAATGATTCCTAGTATCTGGGTCGTTCCCATTTTCTTGGTAATCGACCATACAATACCAACTGGCAGGAAATGAAAAATAGCTTCCCCAATCAACCATA
>CAKVJS010000108.1 GCA_934754755.1 uncultured Erysipelotrichales bacterium | reverse complement strand
TTTAATAATGTATCGAAGTCTTCTTGCAATCGCTTCGTTGTGGACGGGTCCAATTGTAAAAAAGTTGCAATCTTCTTCAAATACATTTTAATATAAACCTCATCACCTTTATAATTCTTTAAATTTCCAGACTCTATGTCTTTTAAAATAGCTATAGAGATAAGGGTTTCTTTAGACATTTCTTCTAAAGATAGATTTTTTTCCATTCTTGTTTCTTTTATGTATTGCCCTACCTTATCCACTTGCTAAAGCCTCCTTTTACTTTCTTTATGACCAAATAAACATATAAATTATATCATAAAACAACGCTAACACAATAACTAATGCGGTTATTTTACAACTATTCCTAATAAGATAAAAAAGCTATCTCTAATCCATAGACTAGAAATAGCTTTTACATCATATCGATGTATTTCACTCATTATGTAAGCCAAGTTCTGTTTTTCAGATAACCATTTATCTACACATTCTGTGTCCAAACAGCAATTCTTTTTCTCACTGTTTGATTCCCCTACCAAAATTTGGGTTTCTCGCTTGCGGAAGTTTACCTCTTTTCATCTTGTCTTTTCAAACAAGCATTGTTTCTGTGGCACTTTATAACCTAGTAACCATTCTTGCGAGTAGGCTTTCGGTTGTCGTTAGCTTTGACACTACCATAACTTATGAATTCGTTATGCACAATCACTACAGACATCACAGTCTGTGCGAGCCTGGACTTTCCTCTACTATTTACTAGCAGCGATTATCTACTTGAGTGTTATCGATTCTGATTAAAAACAGCTTTTTCTAATAACGATAGACGTTTTAATATATCAACATTAGATGATATATTTTCTTTCATAGCGTGAATATTATCATCCTGTAATGTCTTTTCTTTTTCAATTTTCCCTATTTTCTCTTTTAATTTGGCGTTTTGTGCCTCCAATTCCTCATTGGCATCATACGAAGCATTTAGTAAATTAGCGAATGCTTCATAATCTTTCACTACCATATCTAGAAAATGATCTACTTCTTCTGCATTATACCCTTTAAAGTCTATTTTAAACTCTTTTGCAACAATTCGCTTCGGACTTAATTGTATTTTTTGTTCCATACAAAGCTCTCCTTACATTATATTTCTATATCATTGATATGATTGCACTAAAAATATATAGTTGTATCATAGCACAAAATGGTTAAAGATTAAACACTCCTATTAAAAATATTTAATTTATTATGATTATTTTGCATCATTGTATAGTATCCTATACAGTTCTAGGCCTTTTATAGAAAATATGTTATACTAATGATAGAGGTGACGCTATGGTCAACTATCCAAATCAAAAGAGAAGTACACGAATCGGCGCTCATGTAAATACAAAAATTGGTGCAGATCACCGCGGTATGCATTTAGAAGAAGATTTAAATACAACAAATACATATTACTTAGCCCATGATATTGCGGTAATTTATAAAAAACCGACGCCCATTCAAATTGTTAAAGTGGATTACCCTAAACGTTCTGCTGCTAAGATTACCGAGGCTTATTATCGAACGCCTTCAACCACAGATTATAATGGATTATACAGGGGAAAATATATTGATTTCGAAGCTAAGGAAACACGAAAAATGGTATTTCCCTTTTCCAATATCACGGAGCATCAAGTTAAGCATTTACAAAATATTGTCAACCATAAAGGAATTGCCTTTATAATTATTGCCTTTACTACTAAAAATGAGGTATACTTAGTTGATGCATCCTATTTTATTGATCATTATACAAGGCAAGAAAAAAAGGGAATATCGTATGAACAAATAAAATCAGATGGGCATTTAGTCCCGCAAGGGTATAATCCCCGCTTAGGCTATCTACAGATTGTTGATACATTATATTTTTAGGAGGTTACAACATTGCAAAAAGGAAAATTGAACATAAAACAAAAAGCCCAACAAATCCGTTGGAAAAAAATAATTGCCATTGTTATTACGGTATCTATAGTCACTGTGTTTTCATTAGGTGGATATTTTGCGTGGTATATTTACACCAGTGGTGATAAATTTGATGAAAATAAACTATTATCGGAACAATCCACTCGTATCTTCGATCAAGATGGTAATGTTATATATACATTAGGTGATGATAACCGTGGAAAACGGGTCAATGTGACCTATGAAGATTTACCACAAGTTCTTGTTGATGCCGTTGTATCCGCAGAAGATTCACGTTACTTTGAACACGATGGTTTTGATCTACCAAGAATTGCCAAAACATTGCTTACAAATATATTAGCTAGGGGTATTACTGGTGGTGGATCAACAATAACCCAACAGGTTGTTAAAAAATCATATGGCTATGACAACAATAAAACATACTTGCGTAAAATCAAAGAAGTGCATCTAGCTGTCCAGGCAACCCGAAAAATTAGTAAAGAGGATATACTAACTCGTTATTTAAATAAAATTTATTTTGGAGGTAGTCTATCTTCGGTAGGAATTGGTGCTGCTAGTAAATATTATTTCAATAAAGAAGTGCAACAATTAACTTTACCAGAGGCTGCACTGCTTGCGGGAACACTAAATTCTCCCAATAAGTTTGACCCCTATTTCCATATTGATAATGCAACTAGAAGAAGAAATATCATTCTAGAGCTGATGCTTGATCATGGATATATTAGTAAAGAAGAGTGTGATGATGCAAAACAGGTTCCTGTTGAAAATATGTTGCATCAAGGTAATGAAAACAATCGGGCACTTATGTCCTATATTGATATGGTAGTGAATGAAGCAACGAGGGAAACGAAACACGATCCCCGTAAAGAAGCAATGGATATTTATACATACATAGATACGGATTTACAAAATTACTTATATGATCTATCCAATACTTTCTCCTTTCCAGATGCCTACATGCAAGTAGGAGCCTCTGTGCAATCGACAAAGGACGGCCGAATCAAAGCCGTTTTACCAGGTCGTAATTATAAATATACCGGAACCAACCGGGCTACCGCAAAACAACAGCCTGGATCATCCCTAAAGCCAGTTATTGATTATGGAGCTGCCTTTGAATTGTTAGACTGGTCTACGGGTCATGAAGTAGAAGATAAAGAAATTGAAAAATTCAAAAACTTTGATGGACGTTTGCATGGTTCTATGTCTATTTCTGAAGCACTTAAAAACTCTTGGAACTTACCAGCCATACGAACTTATAATGATGTAAGAAGTAAGGTCGGTACTAAGCCAATTTTACAGATGTTAGAAAAGAGTGGCGTAGATTTAACAGAAGAGGACAAAGATCCTAATTTAGCCTTCGCGATTGGTGGTTGGAAATATGGGATGTCCCCTGTTGAATCTGCTTCCTTATACGCTACGGTAAGCAATGGCGGTAAACATATACCGGCTCATATGATTGATTATATTTCCTTTAATGAAGAGAAAATAAAAGTGGATGAAGAAAAACAAAAAGAAGCACAACAAGCATTCTCTCCAGAAACTGCTTTTATGATTCAACAAGTACAGAATGAATATATGCCAAGTTATGGTTTTGGATTAAATAAAGCACAATTTTTAGCCAAAACAGGAACAAGTAACTATAGCAGTACAGATAAACACGTAAAACTTCGCGGAAAAGCCAGAGATAGTTGGTTATCCGCCTATAATCCTGATTATGCATTATCCGTTTGGTTAGGATACGATACTCCGGATGCCAATGAGTATGGCCTAACAATGGAAAAGCATATGCTTCTTAGTAGAAATGTCGCTTCTAAGATCATAGAAAAAATAAGTAAGAAAAAAGTATCTAACTCGTTTAATAAACCAGATGGCGTATATCAAGCAAAAATGATTCGTGGTTCGTATCCATATCAAAGCCCCAATGCCTATACTCCAGAAGATAAGATTATCACTGCATGGTTTAAAAAAGGACATGGTCCAGCGGAAAAGTCAGAAGATGAAAACCCATCAATCAATCCATTGAATTCCTTCAAAGCACAGCTAACGGATAACAAAAAAATTCAAGTATCTTTTGATCCATATAACCCTAGTGAGGCAGTTACGAATCCAGATGCTAATGAAAACACAAAAACATATGGACCGATACGTTATGGTGTAGAAATAAAAGATGCCTCTAGCGGTAAAGTATTACAAACCTATATGTTAGATAGGTCAAGTGAAATACTGGATTATAGCCCGACTAGTACGATTATCGTATCCGGATACTATACCTATAAAGATGCCGCTAATATACGGTCTAACCAAATTAGCCAAACTCTCACAATCGAACAGGATCTAGGTAATATTAATTACTCTTTAACTCATAACAATCTACCAATTAAAGAATCTCTTCCACCTGAATCATCCTTTGAATTGAATATTAAACGACAACGAGAAAACTCAAAAGTAACCATAACAGTTACCAATGATTCGGGTGCCAATGTTATAGCTCCTATTGAAATCCCTAGAGGAAATACAAGTTATATTTTCACTTTACATACAGCAGGTATTTATAAGATCATTATAAACGAATCATTTAACGGGAAAAATGCTCCCCCTGCTGTCGAAACAGTTGTCATCGCATAAAAGATACACCTATCCTTATAATAAGCCGCAACGCCTGTTATAAGGATTTTTATATACAGGTGATTTGTCAAATTAAGTGCAACACCTAATGTAAGTTAGAGTTGTTTGA
>CAKVJS010000107.1 GCA_934754755.1 uncultured Erysipelotrichales bacterium | reverse complement strand
GCCTTGAGCGAGGCTTTGCAACTTAAAGTGGCGATCGCATGTTCTTGCATATGAACAATGTCAACGCCTTTTCCTTGTAATATTCTTTCCATCATAGCTTCAATAAAAATCTGCGCATCAATATTTTTCATCCATAAAGGTAATTGTTTGACGACATAACCATTGGTTCCAAATGACTCTAAATAAATACCGACCGTATGTAAAACTTCTTTATTCTCTTCAATAATCATATATTCACTCATCGGATAGGTTAAAGTAATAGGTACTAGAATATCTCGCATTGTCATATTCACATGGCTAAATTGTTCTAGGTAATATTCATAATTAATACGTTCCTGAGCGGCATGTTGATCGACTAGATACATACCTGTTTCATCCTGACAAATGATATAGGTACCATGTACTTGTCCCCGAACAAAAATTTTCTTTTTCATTAGTTTTTCTCTAGACTCCACATGACTTTCTTGCGGTCTAACGCTCGGCTCTATCTTTTCATACGTATTTTTACTATCCGAATTAGATATGGTTTCAGTATTAGATATCGTAGGTTTAATAGTTGTCGTTACGGTTGCAACTTGGCTATCTGCTATCGGTAATGACACATCATTCGTTTCTTTAGGCTCTTCATATTGTAAAGGTAGAGATTCCTGTACACTCTCTATTTTACGGCTATGTAACTTACTTTCATTTTCAACCCGATAGGTTTGATTCACGGCAGCCAATTCCTTTTCCACTCCTTCTAATAGAAGCGTACGTAATTGTTTTTCTTTAGAGAAACGAACCTCTAGTTTTGCAGGGTGGACATTGACATCCACTAAGTAAGGATCGACTTCAATATTGATAACAATAATAGGGAAGCGTTTATCTGCAAGATATGGCCGATATGCTTGAGTAATGCAATCGATGCATAACTTATTTCTTACCGTTCGATGATTTACCATCGTAATGATATTATTTTTGCTTGCTCGGTTAACAGCGATTTTAGAAATATACCCTGAGATAGTACATTCCTCATTATGAAATTTAACAGGTATCATATTTTTAGCTACTTCTAATCCATACATATTCGCAATCACTTCTAATAGATTGCCATTGCCATTCGTTTTATATACACATTTACCATTATGAAGCAATGTAAAGGCAATATTTGGATGGGATAAAGACAATTTTTCAATATAATTTTGAATAATCGAAAATTCCGTTGCTAGCGATCTAATATATTTTAATCGTGCTGGTACATTTTGAAACAGTTTTTCAACTTTTATATTCGTACCTTTATCACATTCCATAGTAGTATCACTTTGTTTTTGTCCATATTGATAGATAACCTGACTTCCTTGTTTGTCTGTTGCCGTTTGCATCGTAAATAAACTAACCGATGCAATAGAAGGGATCGCCTCTCCACGAAAGCCTAAAGACTGAATGCAAAATAAATCATTATCATCCTTGATTTTACTTGTAGCATGACGTGAAAAACATAGTAAGGCGTCCTCTCTATCCATTCCTTCGCCATTATCTATAATTTGAATCAATTGTAGCCCTGCTTCTTTTATGATGATATCAATTTTAGTAGACGCCGCATCGATACTATTTTCCACTAATTCTTTCACAACGTTAGCGGGTCGTTCAACAACCTCACCAGCAGCAATTTTATTCGCTAATACAGCATCTAATTGTTGGATTTTCAAATGAATCACCTACTCTTTCACTAATTTTTTTAACTCTATCAAGGTAGACAAGGCATCGATCGGAGACATCGTCATCGGATCAATGGATGCCAGATATTGCTCTAATTCACTATCGATAGTATCTAGTACCATGGGTTGCTCTACTTCTATTTTACTATCTTTGGGATTTTTTTCTAAAGTAAGTAATAGTTGTTGTGCTCGCATGATAACGGAGGAAGGGAGTTTCGCTAAAGAGGCGACATTAATTCCATATGATTTTTTAGCGCGTCCAGGGCGAATACGATATAAAAACACTAATTCATTTTTTTCAATAGCAGCACTAGCATGAACATTTTGTATACCTAGGCATTGTTCTTCCAAATAAGTTAGTTCATGATAGTGGGTAGAAAACAAAGTAATACAATGAATTTCCTTAGCAATATATTCTAATATTCCCTGGGCAATTGCCATACCGTCATACGTTGCTGTTCCTCGACCAATTTCATCAAAAATAACAAGGGAATTTTCCGTAGCATATCGCAATGCATTATTCGCCTCTAACATTTCCACCATAAAGGTTGACTGACCAGAAAGTAAATTATCGCTAGCTCCTATCCGTGTAAAAATCTGATCAAAAATACAAAGATTCGCTTCATCACACGGTACAAAGCTACCAATTTGCGCCATTAAAATAAGTAAAGCAATTTGTCGCATATAGGTTGATTTACCACCCATATTGGGCCCGGTTATAATTAAAATAGGTTGGTCTTTATGAATCGAGACGGAATTGCTGACAAAGGAACCTTTCGCAAGTATCCGTTCAATAACACCATGGCGCCCATTGGTAATCTGTATTTCATGATGATCATTAAAGGTAGGACGAACATACCCATTTTCATTACTCACAACCGCTAGCGATTGGTAGACATCAACCATCGCAATTATTTTGGCAATGTCTTGTAAAATATGGACATCTTTTCTAAGAATAGTACGAATATCACAAAATAATTTATACTCTAATTTAACAATCTTATCTTGTGCGCTTATAATCTTTGTTTCCATTTCCTTTAGTTCCGGTGTTACAAAACGCTCTGCATTGCTTAAACTTTGTTTGCGTGTATATTGGAATTCATCCTTAAGTAAGGATAAACTCCCTTTTGTAACCTCAATATAATAACCAAAAACACGATTGTATCCAACTTTTAAATTTTTAATTCCAGTTTTTTCACGTTCTTGTTGTTCAAACGTAGCGAGCCACTGTTTGCCATGATCTCGAAGATAACGCAAATCATCTAACTCAGCACTATAGCCTTCCTTAATAAAGCCACCTTCTTTAATAGATAATGGTGGGTTATCAATAATGGCTGCAGTGATTTGTTGGTACATATAATCGACATCAATAATTTGACATGCGAGTAAATTAATCACGGGCTCATTCATCGATAATAATTGATCCTTCAACTCAGGTAATACTTGCAAGGTCGATGCAATCCAACGCATATCTCGAGCATTGATATTACCAAAGGCAATGCGGGAGGATAGCCTCTCTAGATCATACATATCTTTAAGAATTTGTCGAATGCTTTCTCGCTGAATAAAATTATCTAAGAATATCGCCACAATATCCATGCGTTCTTCTATATCCAATCGTTTAATCAAAGGTGACTCTACCCATTTTTTAAGTAATCTTGCACCCATTGCAGATTCGGTTTGATCTAATAGCCATAATAGTGATCCATAAACCTTACGATCGGGGAATGTTTGGGTAAGTTCCAGTGATCGCTTCGTATAGGTATCCATAACCAAAAAGGAATCATTCCGCACTTCTTCAATGACTTGTAAATGATCTAAATCACGCTTTTGAGTTTCTAATAAATAATTTAATAATAACGAGGCTGTTTTTATTTGTTTAATATCACTTATATTTTCAAATATATATTTATATTTTTCTGGATAGCTATCATTGTTACTATACGATACTAACAGATTAGAAAAGGGTTCATCCTTAGAAGGAAGGCAAACAACTTCTTTTACTTCTTTGCCTTGTAGTTGGCTTTGTAATAAGGATTCTTGTTTTTCCATCGAAACAACACTAAACTCACCGGTTGTTACATCACAAAAGGCTAGCACATAATGAAAATCAAAGGCAATAAAACTAGCGATATAATTATTTTTATAATGCGCTAAGGAATCGCTAAAAATCGTTCCTGGCGTGATAACTTGAATCACACCTCTTTCTACGATACCCTTGGAACCCGGATCGGTTAACTGTTCCGCGATAGCTACCCGAAACCCCTTATCGACTAATTTTTGAATATAGGTAGCCGAAGAGTGAAAAGGGACACCACACATAGGTACCCGCTGCTCACTACCGGCATTTTTCCCCGTAAGAGCGATGCCTAATTCTTTAGAAACAGTAATCGCATCATCAAAAAACATTTCATAAAAATCACCTAAACGAAACAACAATATCGCGTCTTTATTCTCTTCTTTTATTTTTAAATATTGCATCATCATGGGACTGTATTTAGGTTTCATAATGCATCCCTCCTAGTAAATACTATTAGTATATCATAAATTCTACAATAATTGCTAAGGTTCTACTGTTTGCAACAAATTGGAAGCAAAAATAAAAAAAAGGAGAGGCTACTAGCCTCCACCTTTACTTTAATCATGATCGATATAACTGTCCGTTTTTGATTTTGCAATCGCCTTAAACTTCTTCATTAATGGATGTGAGTTATCGATGGTTTTTAAATCTTTTGAAACATAGAAACTTAGCATTTGTACAAATGGTAAGTAAACCAAAGATAAGCATTCTTCACAAACCGAATCATCCAATTGTAAAATATGGTCATCTGATGCATCGTGGGAAGTTCCCGTAATTAAAAATGCATGATCGGTAACCTCTCGTGTAGCTTTATAGATTTGATAAGTTCTTTCACTGGTATGATCATTATTATCAAACAACAGAACCGTATACGTAGGGGTTAATTGTAA